>JABSSV010000386.1 GCA_013213875.1 Lysobacterales bacterium | reverse complement strand
GTACGCCTTGCTCTCACCACCACGCGCGTCAGCACACACCTTCGTCAGGGCCGCCGTCAGCGTCGTCTTACCGTGGTCCACGTGACCGATCGTACCGACGTTCACGTGGGGCTTATTACGTTCGAACTTTTCCTTGGACATGGATGCTTTCCTCTATGTCAACTCAATTGCCGCCGGTCAGGCGGTTTTCTTAATTACGTTATCCGCTACGCTGGCCGGGGCCTCGGCGTAGTGGTCGAACTCCATCGTGTAGGTTGCCCGACCCTGGGTCTGGGACCGCAGATCCGTGGCATAACCAAACATCTCTGACAGCGGCACGTGGGCATTTACGATCTTGCCGGCGGGCGTATCTTCCATGCCCTGCACGATGCCGCGGCGGCGATTCAGGTCTCCCATCACGTCGCCCATATAATCTTCCGGCGTCACCACTTCAACCTTCATCATCGGCTCCAGCAGGGCCGGGTCAGCGGTGATAGCCGCGTTGCGGAAGGCCATGGAGCCCGCCACTTTAAAGGCCATTTCCGATGAATCCACATCGTGATAAGACCCGTCGAACAAGGTGACTTTGCAGTCCACCACCGGATAACCGGCGACCACACCGTTGTTCATCTGTTCCTGAATGCCCTTGTCAACGGAACCGATGTATTCCCTCGGTACCACACCACCGACAATGGCATTCTCAAACTCATAGCCTTCGCCCTGGGGCAACGGCTCCAGCCGAATCTTGACGTGGCCATACTGGCCGCGCCCGCCGGACTGGCGAATAAACTTGCCTTCCGCCTCAACGCCTTTGCGAACCGTTTCCCGGTAGGCCACCTGGGGCCGACCCACGTTCGCCTCGACACTGAACTCGCGCTTCATGCGATCCACCAGGATATCCAGGTGCAGCTCGCCCATGCCCGAGATAATGGTCTGACCGGACTCCTCATCGGTTGCCACGCGGAAGGACGGATCCTCTTGCGCCAGCTTGCCCAGTGCCACACCCATTTTTTCCTGGTCGGCTTTCGTTCTCGGCTCCACCGCCACGGAGATCACCGGTTCCGGGAACTCCATGCGCTCCAGCGTGATGACCTGCTTCAGATCACACAGCGTGTCGCCGGTCGTTACATCTTTCATGCCCACGGCCGCCGCAATATCGCCGGCCCGGACTTCTTTAATCTCTTCGCGATGGTTGGAGTGCATCTGCAAGATGCGCCCTACCCGCTCGCGCTTGCCTTTCACCGGGTTGTAAATCGTGTCCCCGTTGTTCAGGACACCGGAATACACCCGGAAAAAAGTCAGGGACCCCACAAACGGGTCCGTGGCGATCTTGAATGCTAGCGCTGCAAACGGTTCATCGTCACTGCTCGCGCGCTCGGCTTCCTCGCCGTTGTCCAGCTCACCACTGATGGCCGGAACATCCACCGGTGAGGGCATCAGTTCGACGACCGCATCCAGCAGCGCCTGCACACCTTTGTTCTTGAACGCCGTTCCGCACAGGCAGGGAACGATGTCGTTGTTCAGCGTGCCGATGCGCAGACCTTCCAGAATCTGCGCCTCTTCCAGCTCGCCGTCCTCCAGATACGCTTCCATCAGCGACTCGGAGGCTTCTGCGGCCATCTCCACCAGGGTCTCGCGCGCGGCTTCCGCTTCCGCGAGCAACTCCGCTGGAATCTCACGGGCTTCAAAACTCACACCCATGTCTTCCGCATCCCAGTAGATGGCCTGCATACGCACCAGGTCTACCACCCCCTCGAACGCCTCTTCGGCGCCGATGGGCAGCTGTACCGGCACGGGCCGCGCACCCAGTCGCTCGCTGATCTGATCCAACACCCGGCCAAAATCGGCCCCGGTTCGATCCATCTTGTTCACGAACGCTATGCGCGGCACCCGGTAACGGCTGGCCTGTCGCCACACCGTTTCCGACTGGGGCTGCACACCGCCCACCGCGCAGAACACGGCCACGGCGCCATCCAGCACCCGCAGGGACCGCTCCACCTCAATGGTGAAGTCCACGTGCCCGGGCGTATCGATAATGTTGATACGGTGCTCCGGGTACTGGCCCTGCATACCTCTCCAGAAGCAGGTCGTTGCCGCCGAGGTGATGGTGATCCCCCGCTCCTGCTCCTGTTCCATCCAGTCCATGGTGGCATTGCCATCATGCACTTCGCCGATCTTGTGCGAGACACCCGTGTAGAAAAGGATGCGCTCGGTCGTTGTCGTTTTACCGGCATCAATGTGCGCCATGATGCCGATGTTGCGATAACGGTCGATGGGCGTTGTGCGAGCCACCTGAACGTACTGCCTTCCGCTTTACCAGCGGTAGTGCGAGAAGGCCTTGTTCGCTTCCGCCATGCGGTGCGTATCTTCGCGTTTCTTCACGGCGGAACCGCGCTGCTCGCACGCTTCCAGCAGTTCGCCAGCCAGCCGCTGGGGCATGCTCTTCTCACCGCGCGAACGGGCCGCATCGATGATCCAGCGCATGGCCAGAGCCTGCCGGCGCTTGGGACGCACTTCTACCGGTACCTGGTAGGTAGCACCACCAACACGACGGGACTTCACCTCAACCATGGGGCTGACGTTTTCCAGCGCCTGCTCGATCAGTTCTACCGGCGTCGCGCTCTTGTTGCGCTCTTCCATGGTGTCCATGGCGCCGTAGACGATCCGCTCAGCGGTGGATTTCTTGCCGCTCTGCATCACCATATTGATGAAGCGTGCGATCACTTCGCTGCCGAACTTGGGATCGGGCAGCACTTCACGCGTGAAATTCGAATGTTTTCTTGACATCGTTCTGGATTCCGTTAGCTCTTGGGCTTCTTGGCGCCGTACTTGGAGCGGCCCTGGCGACGATCAGACACGCCCGCCGTATCGAGGCTGCCGCGCACCGTGTGATAGCGCACACCCGGCAGGTCTTTAACACGTCCGCCGCGGATCAGTACCACGCTGTGCTCCTGCAGGTTGTGGCCCTCGCCACCGATGTATGACGTCACTTCGAAGCCATTGGTCAGGCGTACACGAGCCACCTTGCGAAGCGCCGAGTTCGGCTTCTTCGGCGTGGTGGTGTAAACACGCGTGCACACGCCGCGTTTCTGCGGGCAACCTTCCAACGCCGGCACGTTGCTCTTGTAGAGCTTCGGCTTGCGCGGCTTGCGAACCAGTTGATTGACTGTCGACATATGTTCTCTACCTGTAAAAAGTAAAATGACAGCCTGCCCGCCTTATTGGGCCAGACTGTCAAAAGGGCGGAAATTTCCGCCCCTCTTGCAATGTCAAACGCCCAACCCCGGTTCGTATGAACAAGGATTGAGCGCCTATGAGTCCGGCCCACGCGCCGGCGACATCGGCTCTCCGAAACGGTCTTTTGGGGCGTGCCCCTACCGCTCGGCTTCCCTTTCTGGGAAGATCGATTACGTTAGCTGCGCGATTATGACATGAGTTTTCGCATGCGGCAAGCCCGATAGGCAAAGAAATTTACACGCCTGCCCCGGCCGACGGATTGGCAGCAGGGAACAGGGCCCCAATCTGCGCCGCGGCAGGGCCGCCAGCCTGCAAGAAGGCGGTGTCAGAAGCGGTAGTCAAGCCACAGACCCGCATTGAAACCCGCCGCGTCCACGCCGGAGCCATGCTCGCGGTAACGCTTATCGAACAGGTTCTCCAGGCGCAGGCCAAGCGTCAGTTCCGGTCGCAAAGCGTAGGACATCTGAACATTGGCGGTCAGCCAGCCATCGGTACCGGTCGGGTCAATGCGGGGATCACGCTCATCGCGATCGCTGAGCCGGTCCTGAGGACCAGCGAACAGCAGGTAGGGACGCAGGCTCAGACCCGCCAGTGAGGTCCATTCAAAGCCCAGCCGCCCATTGAGCGGCGGCACGCGGTCGGCCGGCTCCTGCATGCCCGCACCGTCATCTTCCTCGCCGTAGATGTAATTCAGACTGGCAAATAGGCGGGACTGCGCATCCAGCTCCACGTCCAGATTCAGCTCCAGGCCCGACAGCTGCACCCGATTGCGGTTCTCCGCCCTGACAATATCGCGCCCATCTGCCGTTTGATTGCCGGTTAACACGGAGGTGATTTTGTCCCGGTAGTCGAGGAAAAACACAAAGGTGTCCAGTTGCCAGCTATCGCCGCCTAAGCGCAGACCCAGGTCGTAGCTCCACACCGTCTCAGGACCGAGGTTCGGGTTGGGGATATTAAAGCGGTTACCCGGCCGGGAACCCAGCGTCCCCAGATCAAAAACGTTGGGCGGCCGGAAACCACGGCCGATATTGCTCAGCAGTGCTGCCTTGGCGTTTAGCTCATAGCGCAGGCGCAGATCACCGGTAAAGTCGTCAGGCCGCAGGTCAACCGCGGGCGAATCCGGCGTTTCCGGCAGGCGCACCTGAAAGCGGGCGTAGCGCAGGCCCGCATCTGCACTCAGGCGCTGGGCACCGGTCCAGGCCATTTGCACATAGGCGCTATCGCTATCGAGGCTCGAGCCATCGGGAAAACGCCCCCGCACGCTGCGGCTCGTGTCTTCATCGGTGAGCCGGATCTGGCGGACACTACGTACCTTGTCGCGGTAGACTTCCGCGCCCCAGGTTAAGGCCAGGGCTTCAGAAAACACATGATCGGCCTGCACTGTCAGACCATCCAGAACACTTTCGTTTTGCTCGGTCCGGATCGTCGGCGAACCGAATGACTGGGTGAGGCGATCGTCAACGATGCGTTGCCGGGCCAGCTGCACCGTTAGCTGCTGCAGGGAACCGCCCGCACCAAACCAGCGCCAGCGGCCATGCAACAGATCGCGCCGGTTCGGTTCGAACCGGTACTGTTCCGAGGACGGCTCCGTTTCTCCAAAACCGGGCACCAGCTCGTCGATACGCGGTGTCGACGGTTGCTCCAGCGACTGCACGCTGAACATCAGCTCGTAAGCGTCGCTGGCCGTCCACAATAAGCGCAGGTCGCCGGCGCGGCTTTCGAAAGCGGTAGGCACCACCGTGGCACCACCACCGATACGGCGGTCCCCCCGATCTTGCCAGCTAATGCCACCGGCTAAAGAACCCTCTGTGGAACCATAGGCGGCCTCGGCGCGAGCCACCCAGCCATCATCGGCACTGTCAAAGCTGCCGTAGAGGCGGCCCCGCGCCTGTGGCTCGCGGTCGTCAAAACGTGCCTCCTTGGTAACCAGCTGCACCACGCCACCCATGGCATCTGCGCCATAAAGGCTGCCGGCAGCACCGCGTATCAGTTCGATACGATCCACGGTAAAGGAATCCACCAAACCCAAATATTGATTGGGCGCATCGCGGAAGAACGCGTTGTTGATGCGTATGCCGTCAACCAGATGCAGCACCTGGGAGCCCTTCAGTCCGCGCACGATGGGAATGCCCTGCCCCGGCGTGGTCTGCTGGAAAAACACGCCGGGCTCACCGCGCAGGGCGCCGGCGAACACCTGTGGTGCCAGTGACTCAATCGCCTCTTCATCCACCACCGTGATGGCGGCGGCCACCTGGTCAAGACTGAGTTCGCGGCGGGTGGCCGTCACCAGCACCTCTTCCAGCAAGGGCCCTTGCACTGCTGCGTCTTGCTGCGCTTGGGCATGGGCGCCGGAAGCGGCCAGGGCCAGCAGGGCGCCCAGCGCTGTGAGCCACAGGGATGTAGACCAGAATTTCACGAAATATGAGACCGTAAGCGTTGTCGTACTGGGTCAGGAACACGCGACCGGAAGCGCTGCTGGCGGGACGGATGCAAAAAGGCCCGCCAGTGGCGGGCCTTTCGCAGTTAGCAGCGTCGGATCAATCCGCGGCTTCCGCAGCACCCTCTTCCTCGTCCGGCATTTCTGCCGCGACGGCGGCTGCCAGGGCGGCCAGATCGATTTCCGGCTCCTCCTCAACGGCCCGCTTGCGGGACGAGTGGTAGGCCATGCCGGTACCGGCCGGGATCAAACGACCCACGATGACGTTTTCTTTCAGGCCGCGCAGGTGATCCGTGGTGCCGCGCACGGCTGCCTCGGTCAGTACCCGCGTGGTTTCCTGGAAGGAAGCGGCGGAGATAAACGACTCGGTAGCCAGTGAGGCTTTGGTGATACCGAGCAGTACCCGCTGGTACTGCGCCGGTGCACCGTCATCACGGGCAACGCGATCGTTTTCTTCCAGCACGCGGGCCAGATCCAGCTGCTCGGAACGCAGCAGGCGCGTATCCCCGGAGCCTTTCACTTCGGCCTTGCGCAGCATCTGGCGAATAATGACTTCGATGTGCTTGTCATTAATGCCAACACCCTGCAGGCGATACACGTCCTGAATCTCTTTCACCAGGTAATCGGCCAGCGCTTCCACGCCCATGAGGGCCAGAATGTCATGCGGGTTGGGCTCACCTTCAACCACGGTTTCGCCCTTCTCCACGTGCTCACCTTCGAACACGATGACCTGACGCCACTTGGGAATCAGCTCTTCGAAGGCCTTGTCGTCATCGACGCGACCGTCAATAGGCCGGCTTTCCGCGTTCTTGACGTCTTCCTCCGTGGGCGTGATCACCAGGCGCTGTTTGCCCTTGGTTTCCTTACCGAAGCTGACGATGCCGGATTTGCCCGCGAGAATGGCCGGCTCCTTCGGTTTACGTGCTTCGAACAGATCCGCCACTCGCGGCAGACCACCGGTGATGTCACGGGTCTTGGACGATTCCTGCGGCACACGGGCGATAACGTCACCCACGGACACTTCCTGACCGTCAGCGATGTTGACGATGGAGCCCGGCGGCAGCATGTACTGAGCCGGAATGTCCGTGCCAGCCAGGGTCAATTCCTTGCCCTTGCCATCCAGCAGCGCAACCATGGGGCGCAGATCCTTGCCAGCGCTACCGCGCTGCTTCGGATCGGTCACCTCACGACTGGTCAGACCGGTGATGTCATCGGTCTTCTCTTCTACCGTGACCCCGTCAATGAAGTCGGAGAACTTCGCCTGACCGGCCACCTCGGTAACGATCGGATGCGTGTGCGGATCCCAGTTGGCCACAATGTCGCCGGCCTCAACCTTGGCTTCATCACGCTTGGCCACCACGGCACCGTAAGGGATCTTGTACCGCTCACGCTCACGCCCGTGCTCGTCAATCACCGACACCTCGCCGGAGCGGGACACGGCCACCAGTTTCTTGTCAGCGTTTTCCACGGACTTGAGGTTGTGCAGGCGGATCGTACCGGACGATTTCACCTGAATGTGGTCAACGGCAGCCGCACGGGAAGCGGCACCACCGATGTGGAAGGTACGCATGGTCAGCTGCGTGCCCGGCTCGCCAATGGACTGGGCAGCGATCACGCCGACCGCCTCACCCTGGTTCACCAGATCGCCGCGGGCCAGATCACGGCCGTAGCACATGGCGCACACGCCGTAGCGCGTTTCACAGGTAATGGTGGAGCGCACCATCACGTAGTCGACACCGTTTTCTTCCAGCTTCTCTACCAGCGCCTCATCCAACATGGTGTTGCGGGGCACCACCACCTCGTCTGAGCCCGGCTTGAGCACGTCTTCGGCCACCACACGACCGAGCACCCGTTCGCCCAGGGCCTCGACCACGTCACCCCCTTCAACGATGGGCTGCATGCTGACGCCGTTGCTGGTACCACAGTCATGCTCGGTAACCACCAGATCCTGCGCCACATCCACCAGACGGCGGGTCAGGTAACCGGAGTTTGCGGTTTTCAGAGCCGTATCAGCCAGACCCTTACGCGCGCCGTGCGTGGAGATAAAGTACTGCAGTACGTCCAGACCTTCGCGGAAGTTAGCGGTAATCGGCGTCTCAATGATGGAGCCATCGGGCTTGGCCATAAGGCCGCGCATGCCGGCCAGCTGGCGAATCTGCGCGGCAGAGCCACGCGCGCCGGAGTCGGCCATGATGAAGATGGAGTTCATGGAATCCTGTTCCACGGTCTTCTTGCCGACCTTGACCTCGTCCTTACCGATGGCCTGCATCATGTCCTTGGCCACCAGTTCATTGGTGCGCGACCAGATGTCCACCACTTTGTTGTAGCGCTCACCCGCGGTCACCAGACCGGAGGAGTACTGACCCTGGATCTGCTCGACCTCGTTCTCTGCCTCGTCCAGGCGGTTAACCTTGGACGCAGGAATCACAAGATCGTCGATACCGATGGACACACCGGCGTCGGTGGCGTACTGGAAGCCCGTGTACATCAGGCGATCCGCAAAGACCACGGTCTTTTTCAGGCCCAGACGACGGTAGCAGCTGTTGATGAGACCGGAAATCTCACGCTTCTTGAGCGTGTGGTTGATCATGTGGAACGGCATGCCAGCCGGCCGGATTTCCGCCAGCAGAGCGCGACCCACGGTGGTTTCCACCAGATTGGTCTCGTGCCGCTCTTCACCCAGCTCGGAGATGATGACCTCGTCGATACGCACCTTGATGCGCGCGTGCAGTTCTACCGCCTTATTGGCGTAGGCACGGTGCACCTCGGCCGTGTCGGAGAAGTACATGCCCTCCCCTTTGGCCCCGGCCAGTTCACGGGTCATGTAGTAGAGGCCCAGCACCACGTCCTGAGTCGGAACGATGATGGGTTCACCATCGGCCGGCGACAGGATGTTGTTGGACGACATCATGAGAGCACGCGCTTCCAGCTGTGCCTCAATGGACAGGGGCACGTGCACGGCCATCTGATCGCCGTCAAAGTCGGCGTTGAAAGCAGTACAGACCAGCGGATGCAGCTGGATCGCCTTGCCTTCGATCAGCACCGGCTCAAAGGCCTGGATGCCGAGACGGTGCAGCGTGGGCGCGCGGTTAAGCAGCACCGGATGCTCGCGAATCACCTCCGACAGAATATCCCAGACTTCCGCTTTCTCGGCTTCCACCAGCTTCTTGGCTGCCTTGATGGTGGCTGCCATGCCGCGGCGTTGCAGCTTGCTGAAAATGAACGGCTTGAACAGTTCCAGCGCCATCTTCTTGGGCAGGCCACACTGGTGCAGCATGAGGGTCGGGCCGACCACGATCACGGAACGGCCGGAGTAGTCCACCCGTTTGCCGAGCAGGTTCTGACGGAAACGACCCTGCTTGCCCTTGATCATGTCCGCCAGGGACTTGAGCGGGCGGCGGTTGGTGCCGGTGATGGCACGGCCGCGACGGCCGTTGTCCAGCAGCGCATCAACCGATTCCTGCAGCATGCGCTTCTCGTTGCGCACAATAATGTCCGGCGCGTTCAGCTCCAGCAGCCGCTTGAGGCGGTTGTTGCGGTTGATCACGCGACGGTACAGGTCGTTCAGATCGGAGGTGGCAAAACGGCCACCATCCAGCGGCACCAGCGGACGCAGGTCCGGCGGCAGCACTGGCAGTACGTTCATGATCATGTACTCGGGGCGGTTGCCCGAATCCAGGAAGGCCTCCACCAGCTTCACGCGCTTGGACAGGCGCTTGAGCTTGGTTTCCGAACGAGTGGCACCGATGTCTTCCCGCAAGGTGTTCAGTTCGTCCTGCAGATCGATGGTCTTGAGCAGGTCGTAAATGGCCTCGGCACCCATCTTGGCGTCGAATTCGTCGCCATAGGTTTCCACCGCGTCCAGATACTGCTCGTCGGTCAGCAGCTGACCGCGCTCCAGATCAGTCAGTCCCGCGTCGAGTACCACATAGGACTCGAAGTAGAGAATGCGCTCGATATCGCGCAGCGTCATATCCAGCATCAGGCCGATGCGCGAAGGCAGGGACTTGAGGAACCAGATGTGTGCGACCGGGCTGGCCAGTTCGATGTGCGCCATGCGCTCACGACGCACCTTGGTCAGCGTCACTTCCGTGCCGCATTTCTCACACACAACACCGCGGTGCTTCATGCGCTTGTATTTACCGCACAGGCACTCGTAATCCTTGACCGGGCCAAAGATGGCGGCACAGAACAGACCATCGCGCTCCGGTTTAAAGGTGCGATAGTTGATCGTTTCCGGCTTCTTGACCTCACCATAGGACCAGGAACGGATCAGGTCCGGGGGCGCCAGGCCGATGCTGATGGCGTCGAAATCCAGCGGCTGGCGCTGGCGGTTATAGAGATTTAGCAGATCTTTCACAGCTGTTCTCCTCTCAGGACTCTTCGAGTTCGATGTTGATACCCAGGGAGCGGATTTCCTTCACCAGTACGTTGAAGGACTCAGGCATGCCTGCCGCCATCTCATGGTTCCCATCGACGATGTTTTTATACATCTGGTTACGGCCACCGACGTCGTCGGACTTCACGGTCAACATTTCCTGCAGCGTGTAGGCGGCACCGTAAGCTTCCAGTGCCCACACCTCCATCTCACCGAAGCGCTGGCCACCGAACTGGGCTTTACCACCCAGCGGCTGCTGCGTCACGAGGCTGTAAGGACCGGTAGAGCGCGCATGCATCTTGTCATCCACCAGGTGGTTGAGCTTGAGCATGTACATGTAGCCAACGGTCACCGGACGGTCAAAGGCATCGCCCGTGCGACCATCAAACAGGGTCGTCTGACCGCTGGCAGGCAGTTCCGCCAGCTCCAGCAGACGTTTGATTTCCGGCTCCGGCGCGCCGTCGAACACGGGCGTTGCCATGGGCACACCACCGCGCAGGTTCTCCGCCATGGTCTTGATCTCAGCAGCGGAGAACTGCTTCATGTTGACGCGGCCCTCCTTGTCGCTGTTGTAGATCTGGCTCAGGTAATCGCGAATCTCGTCGGTCTTGGCCTTGCGATCCATCATCTCACCGATGCGCAGACCCAGGCCGCGCGCGGCCCAGCCCAGGTGCGTTTCCAGCACCTGCCCGATGTTCATGCGCGACGGCACGCCCAGCGGGTTGAGACAGATATCCACCGGCGTACCATCTTCCATGTAGGGCATGTCTTCGGCCGGTACGATCATGGAGATCACACCCTTGTTGCCGTGACGGCCCGCCATCTTGTCACCCGGCTGGATACGACGTTTCACGGCCAGATAAACCTTGACCATCTTGAGCACGCCCGGCGCGAGGTCATCGCCCTGGGTGATCTTGCCTTTCTTCT
>JABSSV010000385.1 GCA_013213875.1 Lysobacterales bacterium | reverse complement strand
GGCGCGCAGCGTGTATGAACAATTGCAGGCGGTAACCCACGCGCTGGACAGCCTGCCGCCATTGGAGCCACCTGCCAACCTGCACGCGGCGATCATGGCGAAGGTAAGCCTGCCGAAGCCGTCGCCTTTGAAGGCTTGGTTTGAGCGCTTTAGTGGCTCCTCCCTAGTGCGCTATGGCTTTGCCGCCAGCGCCGCCGTGCTGGTGACGGTGGGGGTTTATCAGGCGGGTTCCGAGCTTGACACGACCGCGGATTTCTCCAGCATGGTGGGAACCCTGGGCAAGCCGGGTAGCGTGTCCGAAGGCGCGCTGCTGGATTTCCATCGCTACTCGGTAGCTGATGCCAGTGGCCAGGTACGCCTGTTGCAGCAGAGCGGTCACCTGGCCCTTGAATTCGAAATGCGTTCTTCCGAGCCGGTTGCTTTCTCGGTCAATCTGCCGGAAGAGGCCTTACAGTTTGAGGCCTTTGCCCAGCAAAATGATGCGTTGGCCATGCTGCGGTTTGAGGATGGGCGCCTGGTTGGAGAGGCCCAGGGCGAGCAGCGCTTCGTGGTGCTGCTGAAAACCGGTGTCAGCGAGGTGACGGCCGAATCGCCGATCGAGCTGAGCTTTATGCGCCAGGATGAGGTGCTCGACTTCGGCGTGTTAACGCCCGGCACACCCTAGTCCGGACAGCCCGGGGCGCGCCTTCCACGGCGCATCCCTTGAGTCTTGCCGCGTGCATGCGGCAAGATGACGCTGCAGCGGCAGTGAGACGCAACTAACGCATGTTCCCGGAAATCCTTGTTCGTGCCCCGGTCGGCCTACTTCCCGTGCTGCTGTTTCTGGGCTTTCTGCTCTGGATTGATTCCTACAAACTGGTCACCCTGCGCGACACGCTGCTGGTTATCGCTGGCGGCGCCCTGGTCGCTGCGATCGCTTACCTGATTAATAGTGATCTGGTCACACGGAGTGGCATGGCCTTCTACGACTACGCCCGCTTCGGCGCGCCGGTCATTGAAGAATGTCTCAAGGGCTTGATTGTGGTGCTGCTGTTTCGCACCCATCGGATCGGATTTTTGGTTGACGCGGCCATCTTTGGCTTCGCCGTCGGTGCAGGCTTTGCCTTTGCGGAGAACCTGTTCTATCTCACCACGGAAGACCATCGGCATTTGGCGGTCTGGGTGGTTCGAGGTTTCGGTACCGCCATCATGCATGGGTCTGCGACAGCGATTTTTGCCATTTTTGCGCAGGTTCTTACGGAACGGAATATGCGCATCAACCCGCTGCTGTACCTGCCCGGGCTCCTGGTTGCTGTTGCCCTGCATTCGCTGTTCAATCACTTCCCCCTGCACCCGATCATGATGACCTTGGCCGTCATGCTGTTGGCACCGCCGTTGCTGGCTTATGTGTTCAAACGCAGCGCCGACAAGATTCATGACTGGCTGGAGCTGGATTTTGATGCGGATGCCTTATTGTTGGAGCAGCTCAACTCCCGGGTTTTTGCCCAGACCCGTGTAGGCCAGTTCTTACATGATCTGCGCAGTGCCTTTGAAGGGCCGGTGGTCGTGGACATGCTGTGTTATCTGCGGCTGCACACGGAGTTAGCCATGCGGGCCAAGGGCGCTTTGCTGATGCGAGAGGAGGGTTTTGAGGTCGCAGTTGGCGAGCGCACGCGGGCAAAGTTTGCAGAGTTGGCCTATCTGGAACGGTCCATTGGCAAAACCGGCATGCTGGCCATGCGCCCTTTTCTCCGCATAGAACGCAAAGCGCTGTGGCAAATGCATGTGATTGATCGGAAGTAATTGAGAAGGGTTCTCAATTAGGCTAGCCTGAGGCCCCCTTTCTGGAATGCGAATATGTTGAACTTAAAATCTGTTGTTGTAAGCGCTTTGCTCTTCGCCACCGTGCTGGCGGTACCCGTCGCCGAGGCCACCGGCCTGGCAACCTGCGATTCTGGCGACCCGGCCGGCTGGCAGAAGCCGGAAGCACTTCAAAGCCAGTTGGAAGACAAGGGTTGGAAAGTGAACCGCATCAAAGAGGACGGCGGATGCTATGAGGTTTACGCCATTGATGGTGATGGTGAGCGCGTCGAAGCCTACTTCCACCCCGTAACGCTTGAGCCCGTGCCGCTGGAAGACGACGACTGACAGGCAACGGCCTGATGTCGAAGGAACAGCAACAGCGGGTGCCGGTTTGGGACCCGCTGTTGCGCTTTTTACACTGGGCGCTAGTGCTCGGCGTACTCGCTGCCTGGTTAACGCGCGAAGGCTATGGGCGAACCCATGAATGGATTGGCTATGGCGTCCTCCTGGTGGTCGTGCTGCGGGTGCTCTGGGGCTTTCTGGGCAGCGATCAGGCCCGCTTTCGCCACTTTGTCAAAGGCCCGCGCTCAACCTGGCGCTATGCCCTGCAAAGTCTGCGCGGCCGGGCACCCCGGCAGCTCGGGCACAATCCCCTGGGCGCCTGGTCAACGCTCTTGCTCTTGACCCTGGTATTCGCTGTCTGTGCGGTGGGCTGGCTCTACACCACGGATCGCTACTGGGGTATCGAGTGGGTGGAGCGCCTGCATGCAGGGCTGACGGACGTGCTGCTGGCGTTTATTGCCGTGCATCTGCTCGGCGTTCTCTGGGCCTGCATCAAGCAGCGCGAAAACCTGGTTGCGGCCATGGTTCATGGACGCAAACGGCAGCTGTCGAAGACGGATCAGCAGTGAGAATTTGCAGCCGCTAAACGGGCCCGTGCCCTCGCTCCTGCCGCCAGGCGTCGCGGGTCTTTTGACATGATCATGACCCGGGGTGCGCAATACTATGATTCCAAAGCCTTTTGGGTAAGACCGCCCGCTTGGTTGGCGGCGCCACTGGCGTGAATCAGGGAGCGAAGCGATGAAATGTCTTTACTATCTGGCCCCCAGTCTGGCCAGCACGCAGAAAATCTCCCAGCGCATGAGTGAGCTGGGCGTACAGGACTGGTTCCTGCACGTGATCAGCAAGGACGAGGCGGGCCTCAAGCAGGAACGTATCCAGTCCGGCAATTATCTTGAGACCACGGATCTGATTCGGGATGGTCTGATTGGGGCCAACCTGGGCTTTATCGGAGCGGTTCTGGCGGCTGCCCTGGTCATGTTCTTCCAGCCTTTCGGTGCCGAGGTTCCCAAGGTGGCCTACTTCTTTATTGTGTTGGTCTTCACCATGTTTGGCGCCTGGGTGGGTGGCCTGATCGGTCTCGATAATGAGAACCGTAAGCTTCGTCGTTTCCACGACGATATCGAGCAGGGTGCCTATCTGGTGTTGATCTATGTGCTCAAGGAACAGGAGCAAGCGGTCCGGGCGGCCATGCGTCAGGAGCATGCGGAAGCACGGCTGGCCGCGGTTGATCGCCACTTCCTCAACCCCTTTAAGCGGGTGCGCCGGCGCCGGCGGCAACGCAGCCGCGTGGGCATGGCGAGCGAGGCGTAACAAAAGGCCGGGATATCCCGGCCTTTTTCATATGCTGTTCTTAAGCCCGTTCAGGCCGCCTGGGATTTCAGGTAGTCCAGCATGGTGTCAACGTCGCTCACCTCAAACGGGTCCGTGGCGCAGTTATCTTCCTTGCCCGCCTCAGCGAACAGCTTTTCGATCTCGCCGTCGTTGACCAGCATGGAGTAGCGCCAGGAGCGCAGACCGAAGCCCAGGTTATCCTTGCGTACCAGCATGCCCATGGCGCGGCTGAAGTCTCCGCTGCCGTCCGGCAGGAGTTTCACGTGCTCAACCTGCTGATGCTGGCCCCACTGGTACATGGTGAAGGCATCGTTCACGCTCAGGCAATAGATCTCATCAACGCCCAGGGCTTTGAGTTCGTCGTACTTGGCTTCGAAGCCCGGCAGGTGCGTGCTGGAGCAGGTTGGTGTGAAGGCACCAGGCAGGGCAAAAATCACCACCTTCTTGCCAGCGAAAATATCGTCACTGGTGACGTCTTCCCAACGGAATGGGTTCGGGCCTTCAACACTTTCGTCGCGAACGCGGGTCTTGAAGGTGATATTTGGTACTCGGTTTTCCATGCTCGTTTCCTCTTTTTATCGCTTGTGCTTTTGCGCCAAAAGCGCAAAGTTCCCGGCGCCAGACTGGCTAGCAATCCGACAGGTCTGTTGCTGACTGGCCCGACTTCTGGCAACCGCCGCTAGCAGCGGTCAGGTCGCGGTTCCTCGGACCCTGATTCAGGTGCGGGTTAGTGTGACAGAAGGCAGGTTATTAATGAAATAAATTGATCCAATAGATCTTATAGCCTGAAGGAATGACTGCGGTCCACGGACCGGGAGGCATTGGCTCCCAGCTCAATGCCCCCGGCCCATTCCTGTTAGCCAGCTGTACCGCTACAATTTCCTTGGCAAAACCGGAGGTGCCTATGCTCGATGCAAGCCAACCGCTGGGGGAATTGCACCGTCATCTTGATGGTGCGGTCCGCCTCAGCACCATTTTAGACCTTGCCCGGCAGCACGGTTTGGCGCTACCCGCGGATACGGAGGAAACGTTGGCGCCCTTTGTGCAGATCGACGGGAGTGAACCGGGCCTGCTGGCTTTTCTGGAGCGCTTCCGCTATCTGACTGAAATTCTGGTGGACGAAGACGCTTGCCGGCGGGTCGCCTATGAGAACGTCGAGGATGCGGCAAAGGAGGGCCTGAGCTATGTAGAGCTGCGCTTTTCGCCCTGGTTCATGGCGGAACGGCATGGTTTGGTGGCGGAGGCGGTGGTGGAAGCCTGTCTGGACGGGTTGCGGGCCGGGCAGCAGGATTTCGGGGTGGAAGCCGAGGCCATCGGCATTCTGAGTCGTAGCTATGGGCCTGAGCTCTGTGAGCGCGAGTTACAGGCCTTGCTCACCTGCCGTGACCGGCTGGTGGCGATTGATCTCGCGGGTGACGAGGCCGGTTTCCCTGCGGCGCTGTTTCGCGACCACTTTCGTCAGGTCCGTGACGCGGGCCTGCACGTGACCGTGCATGCGGGAGAAGCAGCCGGGCCAGACAGTGTGTGGAGTGCGATCCGGGATTTGGGGGCCGAGCGCATCGGGCACGGTTTCAGAGCCGCAGAAGATCCGGAGTTGGTGGCCTATCTGGTGCACAACGACATTGGGCTGGAGTGTTGTCCGACCTCCAATCTGCATATTCAGGCGGTGGCCTCCTATGCGCAGCACCCGATCCGGCAGCTTGCCGAGGCCGGTGTTCGATTCTGTCTGAATACAGACGATCCGGCCATCAGTGCGATCACCATCGGCCATGAATATGAGGTGGCAGGGCCGGCGGCCGGCTTATCACCTGCGCAGTTGGCGCAGGCGCAAACGGAGTCCCTGGAGCTGGCTTTTATCAGTGCGGACCGCAAGCAGGCTTTACGGAATCGCTTCGGGCAACGGCTCCAGGGAGCTGCGTACGACGCGGCGAAGCCCGGGGATTAACTGGGCCCGCGCTGTCGCTGCGCCAGCTGCGCCACACGCTGTCCCAGATAGCACGCTGTATTCAGGTCATCGGCGTGCACGGCGCCGTCCGCGGAGCAGGCAATGAGCCCGGTCTGGGCCCCCAGTCGATTCAGCTGGCGCTCCTCGCAGTAGCCAGGCACGGACAGGCCGGCCCAGAGCATGCCGTGCTGGCTGGCAAAAAGCTGCAGATATTGGAGCGTACCCAGCTGATCACCCGCCGGGTTCGAGCCGATGGTGAAGCCCGCAGCCAGCTTGCCCGCCCAGGCCTGCGCTGCCCACAGATCGCCGGTGGCATCAGCAAAAGCTTTGAACTGGGCCGATACGCAGCCCATAAAGGTTGGGGAGCCAAACACCATCGCGTCCAGTTCACTGAGGCGGGACAGCACATCATCCCGTCCATAGCGGCCTCTAACGATGTCTTCCGGATCCAGGTCCAGCGATTGCACCTGCGCGCCGGGAACGCGCTCGGCACCGGCATGGACCGCCCGGGCCAATTCCCGGGTCGCGCCCGTTGCGGAATGAAAAATAACACCGATCTGCACCGCTGAGTCCATGCCCTCAAGTGCCCAGCAGGAAGGGGGCGAGGGTAGGGCGCTGTAGCCAGTTGGCGGCATCCCAATGCGCCGATCGGTCGGCCGCGTGTAGCGTCAGCGCCAGACGTGATTGGTCCGAGCGGTTGGCACTGCTGTAGTGGGGCATATGGTCGCTAAAAAGCACCAGGCTGCCCGCGGGCACCTCCAGGGGTACGGCTTCTTCCACGGTGGGCCAGGGCTGCTCATGGATGGTTTCCAGCGTGCCCCGGCGTGTGTGCCAATCGACGCGATAGCGCTCGCGCAAGGGGCTGTCATGGGCGCCCGGCGCCAGCCACAGGCAGCCGTTGTCACGGGTGGCGTCTTCCAGCGCGAACCATAGACCCATCACGGCTGAGGGTTCTGTGTACAGGTAGGTGGCATCCTGATGCCAGCGGACTTCGCCGCCGATACCGGGCTGCTTGAAGATCAGCATGGTCTGCCACAGCACAGGGTGAGCCATGCCAAGCTGCTTCAAGAGCGCGGCCAATAGGGGGAGCTGGCAGAAGGAACGAAAGGCGGGAATGTGATCATGTAGCGCATGACCAATCTTGTTAACGGCCCGTTCCGCCGCTACGGTGAGCTCACCGTTGCTGTCCAGTGCCTCATCTTCGAGAAAGTACTCGACCTTTTCCGCTGACCGGAAAAAGGTCTCGTCCCGCCCCTGATCCTGATCCGTGGTGCGGAAAACACTGCGATGCTGTGCGGGATTGAAGGCGCTCACCAGTTCTGCGCTGGCGTTCCGGAGAGACGCCAGCGTGGCCGCATCGAGAAAGGCTTCCAGAACCAGAAATCCCTGCTGCCGGTAATGCCGCAGCTGATGACTGCTTAACGCCCCCTTAGTCATGGGCGTTGACGCCGGGGAGTGCCCGGGACGGTATGTCACTGGCCTTGGCGACCGCATGCCGGGCGGAATGGCTTGCCCGCCCCAGGAAGTCCCATGGTCGCGGTGGCGCCATAAGCTTGCTGTCATGCATCTTGCCGGGCCTGTTCCTGCTTTTCCTCGTCACTTTGCTATCATGCCATGTAAAAGAGGGAGAATGTTCTTGATGCGCTGGATTGCTCGAACGTTCCTGGGGGTATTTGCCGTGGGCTGGTTTTGCTCAGCCTACGTCTATCTCAAGAGCCAGCAAACCATTAACCGGAGCCACGTGCCGGAGCCTCGGCGCGTTGCGCTCGTATCTGGAGACGATATCCAGAGCGAGGGCGCTCGCCTGTCGAAAGTCTTTGGTTGTGTCAGTTGCCACGGTGACCGCATGCAAGGACAGGTGCTCTATGAGCATGCGCTGAACGGGCGCATCACGGCACCAAACCTGACGCAAAAAGCATCCAATTTGACCCTCAACGAAATAGAGGCGGTGCTGCGTCAGGGCATCAAGCCTGACGGAAGCAGTGTCTTTGTCATGCCCAGCGCTTCTTTTTCGGCCCTAACGGACCGGGATTTCAGTGCGATCTACAGCCACCTCCTGCAACTGACCTCTGAAGGTAACGCGCCCAAGCCCACGGACTATGGTCTGCTGACCCGCTACCGCATTGTCCGCGGGCAGCTGCCGGCCGCTGCGGAACAGCGCCTTACGCAACCCTGGCGCGATACGTTCCGGGACAGTCCGAGGCGTCTGGGCGAGTATTTGGCAACGGTCAGCTGCTCCCAGTGTCACGGCTCCGACCTGCAGGGCATCGACACGCTTGCGCCCGCCTTGGGTCGCCTATCCAACTATGACCGGGTCGAATTCAGTGAGCTGCTGACCAAAGGTATCGCGCCCGCGGGCCGCGAGGTGGCAATGAAAGCCGACTTGGCCGCACAGCGTTACCGCTTTTTGCGCGCAGAAGAAGTGGACGCCATCTACGAGTACCTGAAACAGCGCTAGGTCCGGATAAGTAAGCCGGGCAAGTGGACCTCGGGCGGCGCTGAGTGGCGCACTTTCCAGCTTAGCCGGGCACACCTCGAACGGCCCTGCGGTGGGCTCTCATCGCCAACGACCGGTGAACAGCTGCTTACTGATTACCTGAATCGTTAAATATATGTTATAAATCAGCAGGCTATTGATGCTGCCAGCGCCCCGTGCCGGGGCTGCGTAGCCGGGCCAGCCCCGATGCCGGCCAATAAGCTGAAAATCAAAACCATTAACGGGGATCGCGCAATGATGACCAAACGACCGCAAGCCTTACTCGCCGTGGCAATAAGCAGTGCCCTTGCCTGCGGCGCCAGCGCCGCTTTCGCACAGGAGCAGGACGCTTCCATGAACGTGCTCGAGGAAGTGATTGTCACGGCAACGCGCCGGGAGGAGAACCTTCAGGACGTGCCCATTTCCATAGCGACGCTTTCCGGTGAGCGCTTTGATTCGCTCTTCAATGGCGGTGAGGACGTGCTGGCCCTGTCCGGCCGTGTGCCGGGGCTCTACGCCGAGTCCTCCAACGGCCGTGCGGCGCCGCGCTTCTATGTGCGCGGCCTGGGCAACATCGATTTCGATCTCGGCGCATCGCAGCCCGTGTCCTACATCCTTGATGATGTGGTCATGGAGAATGTGGTGCTGAAAAGCTTTCCCCTGTTCGATGTGGAGCAGGTTGAGGTAATTCGTGGCCCGCAGGGCACGCTGTTCGGGCGCAACACCACGGCCGGTATCGTCAAGGTCAGCACGCGCCGTCCCACGCAGGAAACAGAAGGCTTTGTGCGCGGCTCCTTGGGGACTTTTAACACGGCAGATGTGGAGGGCGCGATTGGTGGCGCTTTGGGAAACAGCGATTTTAGCTTTCGCGCTTCCGGCATTTACCGTACGCGCGATGACTGGATTGATAACGGCTTCACTGGCGAAAACGACGCCATGGGTGGCTATGATGAAAAGGCGGGGCGTATCCAGTTGCAATATGAAACGGATAGCTTCCGCGGGCTGCTGCTGGCCCAGGCTCGCGATTTGGACGGCACCGCGTCTATTTTCCGGGCCAACATCTTTAACACCGGCAGTAACGATCTGAATGGTAACTACGATCGTGACACGGTCTATTTTGACGGTGGCGACAATAATCCGCAGAGCTACGAAAACACCGGTGTTACGCTGAATCTGGAGTGGGCCTTCGCCAATGGCTCAACGCTGACCTCCATCACATCCTTCCAGGATGCTGATGGCTCCAGCCGGGGCGATATCGATGGTGGCGTGGTCGACTTCACTAACTCTGCGCCATGCCCGGCTGGCATCGTCTGCGACCCGGCCGCGCCCGTGTTCGGTGTGCCGACGTTAACGTTCCCGGGCACGATTCTGGTGCCGTCGGTGACCGAGGATGGTGCCGACACGGACCAGTTCACCCAGGAATTCCGGCTCGCGTCCGACGCGGAGGGCGCTTTTTCCTGGCAAACCGGTTTCTACTACTTTGATTCCTCACTGACCGTAGAGACCGACTCCTTTGCCTCATTGGGTCAGAACACGCGCGTGCGCTACGACAACGAGGCCTGGGCTGTGTTCGGTCAGGCCGCCTTTGAACTGAATGAAGAATGGCGGGTGCTGGGCGGTTTGCGCTACACGGACGATGAGAAAAAGTATCGCGTACTGCAGTATTCGGGCCTCTGGGAAAGCCTGGGAATTCCCACCATCAGCCCCCTCAGCGCCGAAGATGATCAGGTCAGCTGGGATGTGGCGGCGCACTGGTCCGTGGCCAGCACACAAACGCTGTTTGGACGCATTGCCTACGGCTTCCGTGGGCCAACCATTCAGGGGCGCGATGTGGCGGTCCTAGAGTTTCCGACCATTGCTGATTCAGAAACCGTGCTGTCCTATGAGATCGGTTACAAGGCCAACTTCCTGGACAATCGCCTGGCGCTGAATATGGCGGTCTTCACCTATGAGGTGGAGGACATCCAGCTGTCCATTATTGGTGGCGCCAGCAACACCAATCAGGTGATCAACGCGGCCAAGGCCACGGCGACCGGATTCGAGCTGGACATGCAGTGGCTACTCACGGATAACCTGCTCATGACCCTTGGTTACGCCTATAACGATACAGAGATCAAGGATCCGAACCTG
>JABSSV010000384.1 GCA_013213875.1 Lysobacterales bacterium | reverse complement strand
GTGGTGGCCAGATTGCGACTCACTCGCGAGTGGCCGCTGAGTTCGTGGGTGATGCTGCCCATGAGCGTCCGGTCTTCCTGTTGCAGGCGTTCCAGATTGAGCTGCATACCGTGTCCCGCAAGGAGCGGTTCCAGATCTTCCCGTCGCTTCAGCAGGTCCTTGCGTGTGGCCTGATAGGCGTGTTCGCACAAGGCGTTGCGACTGGCGTAGCTGAACACATTGGTGAAAAACAGTTCTTCATCATCGCGCTCTGGCTCCACCAGCATTAGATCGGCTTGGTCATGACTGGTGCGGTATTTCTTGAACCCGACGCTCATACGTGACTGAATCAGTGCTCGAAAAGTCTGCGACAGGATCAATGGCAACCCGCCGTTAATCAATGCTGATACGGGCAGGTGGAAGGTGCCCGGATCGTCACCTTCGCCGGCATCGGCCGAGTAAGGCACGAGCGGGTTGATGCCGAGCAGCAGATCTACGCCTTCATCCAGCGCAGCGGATGCATGCAGCGTGCGACGCAGTGCGCCGTCCACATAGTGACGTTGACCGATCTTTACCGGCGGATAGAGGCCAGGCAGTGCAGCACTGGCCTGAACCGCACGAGAAATCGGTACATCGCGGTGGCCTTCGCTGCCAAAGCGGACCGCTTTACCGTTATCGAGGTCGACGGCGACGACGTAGAGCTTCGCATCCAGGTTATCAAAGGAATTACCCAGCCCGGCTGTTTCGAAGGATTGCTGTAGAAATTCGTGAATCGTCTCGTTGTTATAAATACCGCTAGGCAAGGCGCGTCCAAGCTCACTGATCAGCTCCGAAGTGCTGGCGCTGGCCGGGTCGCGGATAAGTGTCAGTAAGGCATCGCGCAGAACGCCTGGCACCTGCATAGCGCGATTAAAATACTCGCGGTAGGCCGGGCGCAGAAAAAGTTCCGGCACGAACTTGAGAGCAGCGTGCTGCGTGCCCATAAAGATTCTGCACAATTCCGTGCAGGAGATTCGATTGGCCAGAGAGGCAGACAGAAAGGCGCCGGCGCTGACGCCAACGTACACATCCAGTTCATGCAGGCGCAAACCGTCAATGCTTTCTTCCAGCGCCCGCAGGGCACCGAGTTCGTATACTGCGCCGACCGGACCGCCGCCGGCAATGGCGAGGCCAATGGATGGGTTCCCTCGGGACCCTGAACGCGCCGCTGAACGCTGCGCTTGATGTATGGTGAGCATGTGATACCCGTCGTTATTATCGCTCCTATTGTACGCCTCCTGTGGGGGGCAGGACCAGCCGCAAGCAACTTCGTTCGGTCGCGGCCAGTCGGTGCTGACCCGTGGCCGTAAGCCAGCGCGATCGCTTGCAGCGCGAGCTGAGCGAATGTCATCGCCAGACCGAGCGGTTGGATTCGCCAGGCTTTCCGCGCGCAGCGCTATCCTCACTGCAGCATTTCCAACGCCAGCGGCTCGCTACAAGCTACGCCGATCTGGCGGCTCAGGAACGCTATGCGGCAGCCATTGATTTCTTTCTGGCCGAGCTATACGGCGGTCGTAGCGTTCGTGAGCGGGATCAGCAGGTACAGCAGGTTCTCCCCGTTATGCGTCGCATGCTGCCGCCGCGCTTGCAGGGTGTGCTGGCGGATGCTTTTCGCTTGCAGGCCATGAGCCTGCGGCTGGATATCGCCCTGGCTGAGGTGCTGCAGGACCGGGGTGCAATTCCTGTGGACCTGGCCGGCTATTCGGAGTTTTACGCCACGGTCCCGCAAGCGCAACGTGAAGAGCAGATTGCGCTGATCGAAGGACTCGCCTTTGCCTTGGACCGCAGCGTGCGCAAGCCCCTGGTGCTGACGCTCATGTCGGCCATGCGCAAGCCCACCAGGGCGGCCGGTTTCGGCGCTCTACAGCAATTTCTTGAGCGCGGCCTGCGCGCCTTTCGGGCCATGGGCGGCGCGGATGAGTTTGCAGCGATTATCGTGCGGCGAGAGACGCGCGCCATGCAGCGGC
>JABSSV010000383.1 GCA_013213875.1 Lysobacterales bacterium | reverse complement strand
TGCCGGACACACCGGTCAATGAACCGGGGTTCAGGCTCGCGCGCGGCACGATGTCCGTGAAGTCCGGACGGGTCATGACGCTGGAAGCAGCGAAACGGGCCTGCAGGTTCTCATCGAACTCATAGGTCACGTTCACGCTGGGCAGGAAGTCGTCGTAATCACGATTCACTTCCACCGGATCGTAGCTGCCGAACAGGTTGGAAACCGCACCGGTGGGGCTGGTCACGTTACCGCGTGAGGTCTGATCCGTCTGCACATAGCGCAGACCGAAGTTACCGCGCCAAGGGCCGGATTCGAAGTTGGCCTGGATGTAGGCGCCATTCGTGTCCTCGTCCACAGAGAACTGCTGCTGCGGGTAGGGGATACGGTCCGTGTTGGCCAGGTTGGCGAACAGGAACTCACGGGAACGGGCTTCGTCGATCACCCAGTAGCTGTCCAGCGTACCCGGAGCCGCAATGCCGCCGAGGAAATCACCCGGCGTCAGGCCCGCGGCGAAGAAGTCCGCCGGCGTGCTGTTGATCGGCACGTGGAAACCGCCGTAGGTGGTGGCGTTGAAGATCAGGCTACGCTCGTGGCGCGTGCCTTTCACACCAAACTCGATGGAAGACAGGAAACCGTCGTCGAAGGACTTGGTGAAGTCCAGGTAGCCGTAGGTTTCTTTATCATCGTTCAGGATCTCGTGCAGAGAGCTGAAGATGAAGCGCATGTCAGACGGGTTGTTCGGATCAATGTTCTCGAAATCAACGGACGGTGCGGAACCGCGCAGATCGAAGCGGTAAGCCGCCGGCGCGCCGAACTCGAGGAACGGCTGGTTGTCCGTATTGCCTTCCGCCTTGGTGGTACCCAGACGCAGCTTGGCAGACCAGTCATCGTTGATGAAGAAGTCGGTCAGCAGGTCGATGTTGTCCGTGCTGGCCGTCGCATCACGCATGATGGCGTCGTAAACCGCACCGAAATCAGCGGTGCCGTCATTGAGGGATGCCACGCGACCTGCGACCACGGTGCCGTCAACCACAACGGCATCGGTCAGCGTACCGCCGTTACCCAGCGCACGGTTGCCCCAGGTCAGGAAGTTGTAGTTGCTGTTGTCGCCTTCAAACTCAGAGTAAAGACCCGTGAGGTTAAATTCCAGACGCTCGCTGGGACGCCACTGGATACCGAAGTTACCACCGGTGCGCACACGCTTTTGCTGGAACAGGGCAGAACCGATCAGGGTCGGGAACTGCGCCGTTTCGCCATTCACTTCCACCGGCTGGTAGCCCAGCACCTCAACGCCGTCACGGCGGATGGTGCGCTCCTGGCGAACCAGTGCCGCCAGAATGCCGAAGGTCTCGTCACTGTTTTTCCAGCTGTACAGACCGCTGATGTTCGGGTCCGTCTCGTCAGACAGGTCGTTATAGGACATGTCGCCGGACAGGTACAGGCGGTTGGCGTCCAGATCGAAGGGGTTACGCGTGATCACGTTGACCGTGCCACCGATACCGCCTTCTTCCATGTTGGCCTGAGAGCTCTTGATGACCTCGACCTTGCCGATGATGTCGGCGGGCAGCATGAGGTAGTTGAAGCTTCGGGTAGAGTTCAGCTGGTCAAGAATGAACCAGTCAGCGGTCGCCAGCGCGTGGCCGTTGAGCAGCGTGCGCGTCAGGTTGGGCGCGGTGCCGCGGATGCTGACACGTTCGCCTTCACCAAATTCGCGGTTAATGACCACACCAGGAACGCGCGAGAGTGACTCGGCCACGTTTTTGTCCGGGAATTTACCGACGTCTTCGGCCGAGATCACATCAATGATCTGGTCCGATTCACGTTTGGCGTCAATTGAGTCAACGATGGAACGACGGATACCGACAACAACGACTTCCTCCACCGTGTTTTCGGCGTCGTCCTGGTCCGTGGTGTTCTGGGCCAGCAGGGGCTGGGGGTTGGCATACAACGCCAGTGCGATGGCTGTGCTGAGTGCGC
>JABSSV010000382.1 GCA_013213875.1 Lysobacterales bacterium | reverse complement strand
TCCAGCAGCTGCTCCGGGGCATCACAGTGGCTGTCCTGCTCCTGAAGCAGTTCACCAAGATGGCGCAGATCGGTCAAAAGGCGATCGCCGTCCGCATGGGCGGCCAGCCGCCTGTGAAGCTGCTCTTCGCTCAGCAGCTGGTTGATGGCGGGTAGAACGCCAAGCTGCTGCCAGCCTGCGCGGCAGGCGGTGAAGGTTTCCATCAGGCGCTCTGCGGTTTGCTCATCCTGGTCAAACTGCCGTAACGCAGCAAAATCGCTGTCCAGACCGCGCATTAGCGGTGTGGCCAGCGCGGCCCGTAGTCTCCGTCGGTCGTCGGGTGCGTCAATGGCGGCCAGTACGAAGTACAGGTCTTCGGCCAGTACGCTGGTTTGGAAGACACTGTCGCGTTGGCCAAGCTGAACGGCTCGAATGTCATGCAGGGCCAGCGCACTCTGAACACGCTGGCTCTGCTGCCGGTTGCGCACCAGCACAGCGATATGGCCCGGGCACAAGGGTTCGCTTGCCTCTTGCTGCGCGCCCCGAAGCTGGCTGTCGCCGTTCAGCAGCTGTGCGATGCGGTGCGCGGTATCCGCGGCATAGTGTCGCTCCAGCCGGCTCTTACTGGCGCAAAGTTCCGGGTCATCCACGCCAATCAGTATCAGCGCTGCCTGATCCTGGCCGGCCTGCTCCAGGCTTCCGAGGGCGTGCGGTGGGCTCAGGGCTTCGCAGGACTGCACCGGCAGATACCGCATGCCGTCCAGTCCGAAGATGCTGGCTGCGGAAGGTTCCGGTGGTTCAGCAAACAAGGCATTGGTTGCGGCCACCAGCGCCGCCTTGCTGCGGTAATTAACGTCCAGCGCATAGATGCCTTGCTGATCTCCGTCCGCCGCTGCTACGCCAGCGCGAACCTGCAGGTAATTCCCCAAATCGGCGCCGCGGAAGGCGTAGATGGATTGTTTTGGGTCACCAATCATGAGTAGCGCCGCACGCTGCTGCGACGGGCCCTGGTACAGCTGCATGAACAGTTTGACCTGCTCCGGATCCGTGTCCTGAAACTCATCGACCAGACACACGGGAAAGGCACGGAGTACCTGCTCGCGCAGTGCCATGCCAGTGCGCTTGTCTTCCAGGCGCTGATTCAGCAGGCGGACCAGGTCATCGAGGCTGGGCTCTTGCGGGTCCATGTCCGCCATGCGTGCCTGCACCAGGCTGGCCACGGCTGCCTTCAGGCTGCTGCTTTGCCGTTGTGCCGCTGCTGCCCGCTGCGTGATCAACTGCTCATAGCGCATGGCAAAATCAAAGAAGGGCTGCGCGGGCGTTGGTTCCGGCACACTTTTTCCAGCGAGGGCGAGCCGTGCGCGTAGCTTTTTCATTGGCACACTCTTTGAGTCGCCCAGTGCCTTCGCCTCCGGCAGGGTGCCCTGAAGCTGTGTCGCGAAGAAACGATAAAGGCTTCGGATCTGCGCGCTAGAGCAGTCCAGGGCTTCGCCAAGCTCGGCCGGTAAATCGTTGTCCGGTGCCAGCGTAGCGCCCCATTTCCCTTGCAAGGCCTCGAAGGCCGTCGCCAGCGCCTGCGTTTGCTGCGCAGCATGGGTCTGCGCCAGGCCCAGCCGCTGGTGCAGGTTCAGGTCGGGGGGGAACTGGAGACCAGACGGTAGCCGCAGTTCGGCGCCGAGGCTCACGCGCGAGTAATAACGCTTGAAGTCCTTCAGTGCATGGGCGGAAAACGACTTCAGCAGCGCCTGGTCGAAATTATTAGCGCCCAGAGCCAGTTGCCGATAGAGATCGGTGAGAACCCGCCCGGGACGTTCGCCGTCTCCTTCGCTGACCGTCACGTCTGCCAGCGTGCCGCTCTCAAACAGGTAGCTGCGTGCCAGCTGCAGCGCGAAGCTGTGAATGGTGGAGACGCTGCATTCATCAATATCCAGCAGCGCTGCATACAGCCGCTGCCGCCAGCGCTGGCACTGATCTGCACTGGCGCCTTGCAGTAACTCAGCCAGAAACGGGTGTGAGCTCTGCGGCGGACTGGCGCGCAAATCGTGATAGGCCGTTTCCAGCAGGCTGCGGATACGGCTGCGCAATTCTGCGGCAGCGGCCCGAGTGAAGGTGACCACCAGAATCTCCTGCACGCGCAGCGCTTCCTGCTCAGGACCCATGCCCAGGACCAAACGCAGATACAGGTTGGCGATGCTGTAGGTTTTGCCGGTACCGGCACTGGCCTCAATCAAGCGCAGTCCCTGCAGCGGCAGCGTGCGCGCATGAAAAGCCTGGGGTGGGCTGACATGGCTCATGGCTTGCCCTGTTGCATCTGTTGCAGGGCGTGAAATATGCGCTCGCTGGCAGTCCGGAACAGATCGGAATTGGCCAGTGCCGCGGGCGAGCCGTAGTAGGCCCGCATGGGGGCGTCCTGGGCCAGCCCCGCTCGGAAGCCGTCGCCCCGCCAGGCCCTTTCCATGGTATCGACAAGGTCCCCGTCGCTTTGTCCCTGCTGGCGTTTGTGCGCCAGCTCAATACTGCTGTTGCTTTCGAAGGGCAAGCCACCGGCCGGATACTGGAGCAGCAGCTCCAGCAGCGGCTTGAGCACGCCCGATGTGGGATCAAAGTTGAGTGCCCCCGCCTCAAATTGCAGCGCAAAGCCGTCTTTCTTCTTAGCTACTGATTTGCCCGGGCGAGCAAATAGCGCCCGTGATGCCAGCGATACGCGCTGGGCAGGATCAAGCGCAGCGCCGACCAGTGCCAGGCGCAGGTAGTAATCCAGAATATGCTTGAAGCTGACTTGGCTGGCGCTGCGGAAGACGAAACTCAGGCCAGGTTCTGAAGCTCGGTCCTTGGGGTTTGTCAACCGGTGCAACTCCACCGTGCCGTGGATGCGCACCGGCACCGGCAGATCATCGAAGCGCAGATCGATGGCCAGAGTTTGGG
>JABSSV010000381.1 GCA_013213875.1 Lysobacterales bacterium | reverse complement strand
GTGGGTGCTGGCCAGCCTGACCGGTACCTTCGCGCTCTATGCCGGCTATCGTTATGTGCGGCCGAGTCGGGCCGGTCGCATGGGGGTCGGGCTGCTCTCTGGTCTGATCTTTTTTCTCAATTTGCAGCTGGCCGTGTCTTACTTCACCCAGGGCACGGGATTTAACGATGCCTTCCTGGTGCATGCGACGCTGGATTCCGCGCGCCTGGCCTGGAAAGATCATCCCGCTCTGGTGCTGATCTGCGTGGCTGCCCAGCTGCTGACCATACTGGCGCCCTTGCGACGCTGGGGGGCAGAGGCCGCGCAGGGATCGCGCTGGCTGCCGGCCCTTGGGTTCTGTGTGCTGAGTCTTGTGGCCAGCTACCCGCTCTGGTCCATGGGGCGTTATCTCGTGAGCGAGGAGACGGTGCGCGGCTATGGAGCGGCACCACCGGTCAGCGCCACTGGTTCCGTGGATCTGGCGGCCAGTACCCCGAAAAATATTATTCTGATCTACGCGGAGCAGGTTGAGCAGCTCTATCTGAATGAGGAGTTGTTTCCCGAGCAGCCGCTTGAGGCACTGGGTGAAATCTATGCCGACAGCCTGCGCTTTACCAACGTGCGCCAGGAGCGGGGCGCGGGCTGGACCACGGCCGGACTGATCGCCAGCCAATGTGGGTTCGCCGTCGAGATCGGTCACCATGCGGGGAACAATTCCAGGCTGGCAGCGGTGGAGCGGCCCTATCCCGATGCCGAGTGTTTTGCTGACTTTTTGCTCGCCCAGGGCTATGAGACCCGCTATCTGGGCGGGGCTCCCAACAGTTTTGGTGGCAAGGGCAATTTTCTTAAGACGCATGGGTTCCAGTCCGTGAATGGTTTTGATGAGCTGGAGTCGCGCCTGAGCGGCGGCGAGGTGTTTTCCACCTGGGGCGTGCACGATGAGGACCTGCTGCGTTTGGCGCGGGAGGAAGTGAGCGCCCTTGAGGCCACCGGAAGCCCTTATCTGCTGACCCTGTTAACGCTGGGTACCCACCATCCGGAGGGTATCCTGTCACCGTCCTGTGCCCGCTACCGCAATACTGACAATGCCATGCTCGGCGCCCTGCAATGTACCGATGATTTGCTCAGCGCTTTTATTGGCGAGGTGCAGGCGATCACGGATCCCGAGCGCACCGTCATCGCGGTGGTGGCTGATCATCTCGCGCTGCGCAATACGCTAAGCCGCCGCCTGCGACAGCAGGAAGGCATGCGCCGCATCCTGTTTTTTCTGCCCAATGAGGCGCCCAAAGCCGTGTCCGACACCATGTCCCAGTTTGATGTCGGGCCCACGCTTTTGGAGGCCGCCGGTTTCCCCGCTGACATCCGGCTGGGCTTCGGACGCTCCTTCTATTCGGGGCAGCAGTCCGAGGCTGACGGCCCGGCCGGGTCAAAGCGGCGCGGCCGGGCACGCACGTTGCTTTCCGGGAATATTTTCGATTCTGGTGTCGAGATTGTGCTCGCTGAAAACCGTGTGTCCGTGGGTGAAACGGACCTGAGGATTGCCACGAACGTGGGTTATTTCAGCGTCGGTTACTACCTGCTGGTGTTTAATTCCAATGGGGATCTGTATGACGTGATCTACACGCGTGACCCGCAACCGATTGCAAGGAGGCTGGATGGCCGGCCGGCGATCGCCCTGGTCCGCCACGAAGAGGGTGCGCCAGCCCATCTCTATATCGGCCGCCTGTCTGCCAGCGAGGTTTTTCGGGGCAGCGTTTTTGATCTGCAGCAGCGCAGCCGCTTCAGCGGTGCGGAGATACAACAGATCCTGCCATAGCGGTTGCGGAATGCTCCGGCACAACTACTCGCTGCGCCGGTAACGCTCGCCCAGGAACACCAGCGCTGCAATGGCGCCGTCACGGGTGAGTTCCACCAGTACCGGTTGGCGGCCGTAGGGAGAGTCAGCAGGCGTGTAGAGGCGTTCCTGCTCCAACTGCAAAAGCCAGCTTACGCCAGCTGCGTTGGTCCAAAGCAGCGTGTCATG
>JABSSV010000380.1 GCA_013213875.1 Lysobacterales bacterium | reverse complement strand
GATGACACGGGGTCCGTCACCCTGAACGTCCGCCATCCGGACGGCACCCGCGAATCCCTGGAATTGACGATCGCCGCCAGCCACTACAACATCGAGCGCATTGACGGCCTGCCCCCCAGCACGGTCACGCCGCCGCCGGAAGTGCTCGAGCGCATACGTGACGATACGCGCCAGGTAGTCGCCGCCCGCGCACAGCGTGATGAACGCACGGACTGGGCCGGGGGCTTTATCTGGCCGACCACCGGCCGCCTGAGCGGTTTTTACGGCAGCCAACGGGTGCTAAACGGTGAACCCCGGCGCCCGCACTACGGCATTGATATTGCGGCACCGGAGGGCACGGTAGTTCTTGCTCCGGCGCCGGGGGTGATTACGCTGGCTCACCCTGACATGTATTACTCCGGCGGCACCATGGTGCTGGATCACGGGCAGGGCTTATCCTCATCCTTTCTGCACCTCAGCGAAATGCTGGTCGAACCGGGCACGGTGGTAGCCCAGGGCGACCCGATCGCACGAGTGGGTTCCACCGGCCGTTCAACGGGCCCCCATCTGGACTGGCGCATGAACTGGCTCAATAAACGGGTGAACCCCCAGCCCCTGGTCGGCGCGATGCCGGCAACAACAGATCCCTAGCACGCTTCCGGTGCCCTAGGGCCCAGCTTAAACCCCTGCTCTCCGTTTTTTGTAGAGGTACTTGCGCGCTTTAGAAGTGCCTCAGGCTTGTACCGCGGGGCCACTCAGGGGTGTGAAAAAGCGCGGCTTGGCGCCGTTCGCCCACATCTGGCTTATGAGATGACAGCGGTAAAGACGACCCCGCCACGACAAACAGCGTCATGGCTGCCTGCCGGGACGGGCGCTGTGTCAATCAGTCCGTTGAGTGATCCAGCCGCACCGGTGAGCCGGAGCCGGGTACAAAGCCGCCGTCGACGCCTTTCGTGACCACGGACACCGCATTGTGCGGATGCAGGCTTTCAAAATGGGTGCAGCGCGCCCAAAAATCGAGAATACGATCGTCGGAATTGAGCGCCACCTTGATGCGCCGGCCGGCATCTTCACAGAACATCAAATTCTGGCCGTTAAGCAGCGCAAAGGCCTGCTCGTCTTCCCGTTTCACCGTCGATTGTACGGGCGTCTGCAGAGCGCCTTCGATCAAGTCCACCAACTCCACGATCGGGAACAACTGAAAACTCGGCGCCAGGCGCACGCGTAGCTCGGCCGCAGACCGCTGGCTGTGCGGCGTCGCCACAATGCCCTGCTCGCTTCCCAGCCACTCTTTGACCGCCTCAAAGTCCAGCGCTTCGCCGGCGGCAAAGGTCTTTTCGAACTGTTCCTGGATAAGCTGCCGAGACAGGGCCGCCGAGCAGGGGCAGGTGCTGGAGTAAAGCACCTCCAGACCCATTTCGAGGCTGAATTCACTGCCATCCATCAGGCCGATCATGGACACGGGATAGCGCCGCCAGCCTTCATTATCGGAAGCCAGCGCACGCCGCCGCACCATGTAGTCGAAATCCACCCGCACCAGCGCCCGATCGCTCAGGCCCTCGTGAGAATCGAGGAATGAGCGCAACAGTTGGCGCAGCACCGCCGGGCTCAGCGAGCGCTCACGAAAGGCCTGGTCCAGGTGCAGATAAAGCCGGGACATGTGTATGCCCTTCTCTTCCGCATTGGCCAGATTCACATAGGCCGTGACCAGTGCTGTGGACTGCACCGTATTGCCCTGCGCATCATCGATACGCACCGGCAGTTCAATATCGCCCATGCCCACCCAGTCCAGCTTACCCGCCACTTCGGGCGTCACCTCATGGGCGATATCCGGCATCTGTCGCAGTGTGTTGTCGTCGTTGCTCATGGGCGGGAATTCCTGTGTGGTGACCTCGAAATCAGGCCGCGGGGGCGAAAATTCAAGGTCCGCGAGGGCGTCGGTGCCCTATTATCGGCGAATTTGGCATCGCGCTGCAAAAAATACGGGGCAAAGGTACGGAAAATGTGGGCACCAAGGCGCGCCGCTACCCTTTTCAACCCCGCTGCCATGAGTTAATATGCGCGTCCTTTCTGCACTCGCGGAAAGACGTCGGGGCGTAGCGCAGCCTGGTAGCGCACCACAATGGGGTTGTGGGGGTCGGAGGTTCAAATCCTCTCGCCCCGACCAGTACGAACAACGGCCTGCACCTTCACTGGTGCGGGCCGTTTTTTTACCCACCTTTTTTCAGGTGCATTAACGCCTCGATAGCAAGCTTTTACTCTCGATCAAGTTTGATGCGCACTCCTTTGACCGTGTTCTGCTCGATCAGCACCTCAAAATCCGCCGCCCCGCGACGTTTCTTAATCAACACATCCTCGCCATCATCACGCTCCACCTTATAAGCGTCCTCAGGCAGCTGGGCCTGCAAGGATGACACCACATCTTTAGCTACGCCATTTTCTCCCCGCCCTTTGCTGATGTCCGTGCTGTAGGACACGCTATCGCCACCCACGGGTGTCAGCATTAGCGTGATCACGCCATCCGAGTCAGCCCCGCCGCTGAACTCCAGACGCCACTTGTTTGACGGCGCCGCCCAGACGGTTTGGGCAAGTACCATCGCGAAACAACCTATGAGCAAGAGTTTTTTATTCATACTGAAAGACTAGAACATCCGCGACGACCCTGCCACGGACCTGAAGCCGATGGCTAAGCCATTGAACAGGTATGCCAGTTGAGCCTAGGATGAGGAGAATTTCCCTGCAGCCCAGCGCAGCTGAGACAGCCGTAATGACAACTGAATCAACCACCGTGCTTGATCTTAACCAGATGATAAGACGTCTGCTGATTGCCTGCGTCATCATCCAACTGACACTTCTGCTGGCAGATTATGTGATCAATTATCTCGATATTTTCGAGGAGCGCGGCATGCGGCGGATCTTTAACATCGCCCGCGAACAGTCCATACCCAGCTGGTTTTCTTCCATTCAGGCGCAACTGCTCGGCGTGACCGTGCTTACCATCGCCATGGTGCAACGTGGGCAAATCCCCCGCTGGCGCACCATCGCCTGGTTCGCTGCTGGCCTTTTTTTCCTCTGGGTCGGCATTGATGACTATGCAGAACTCCACGAAAAGCTAGGCGGAGCAGTCAATCGTATGGCTGAGGCGGGCGACAATACACAGTTAACAGAAACTCTACTCGCCAATCCTTCTTTTAACTGGCATAGCTTTATCGCACCGATCTATGCGCTGTTCTGTCTCGGCGTACTGGCGCTGGCGGGACCGGAATTCTGGCGCCGGGGCCTATGGCCCTGGATGCTTTTTGGTTTTGGCTGCTGGGCCGTGTCGCAAGCCATCGACTTTGTGGAAGGTATGGATGTGGCCGAAGACATTTATGACTGGGCACAAGCCACCTTTGGTATTGAGCGGCGCTACGGTGTGACCCACACGGCCAAGCTTATTGAGGAGATGCTGGAAATGTTTGGCACTACCCTGCTGTGGATTGGCTTCCTGCATTATCTCGCTGCCCTGCTCCAGCAAAGAAGCCTCCGCTTCGTCTATCACCCGACTGGCAGATCCTAGCCGGGCCCCACGTTCATTTGGCCGCAAAGACCGGTACGCCGCGAGGCAGCGGTACCGATGGAAGCGCAGCTTGCCTGGTGCTGTTCTGCCCCGGTCAACTCAATGACATCCGTGGACAAGCGCCGGCAGGCGCCGTTCCGGACTATAGGTGTCTGGTCTTGCATCGGAGCCATCATGAATCTTT
>JABSSV010000038.1 GCA_013213875.1 Lysobacterales bacterium | reverse complement strand
TAATGATTGCACCAGCGCCCTGACATCCGCGCGCACCGGCTCGGCCTGGACCTGATAACGCGCCAACACCGCTTCAACAGCCTGCTTAACGGTCTGTCCCTGAATCAGGCACTCCCATACCAAGGCGCCCACCGGGTTGAGCCCGAAATAGCAGGTGGAGCCCAGATCCAGAAGCACCACCTCATCACCCACCATCTCACTAAGTACGCGAGCACCGGCCGCATAGCGTTGTAACATGTCGTCAGTCTCTGCCATAAACCAAGTGTAAGCAATGGCGCTCTGGCTGGCACGTTAAACTGGCTTTTCATCCCGTGAGATCAAACATGGCAAAACCGCTTAAGGCACCGCTGGAAAGCTGGCAACTTATTGCCACAGCTCTATCTCAGGACAAGACGCGGGGGGCGCTTGATCTGACTCCTATTAGTGGCAGCCAACTGTTTTCTTTACTGCAATATCACGGAGTAGCGGCCCTGCTGCACCAACGCCTGCAGCAGGGCTATGTTGTGGGTGTGGGCTCAGAAACACAGGCCCTGTTGCGAGAGCAGGCACATCATGATGCGGCTCAGCATCTGGCCCAGACTGACAGCCTGCAGCGTTTGGACGCCCTGTTAGCCCAACAGAAATTTCCGGGGCTGATTCTGAAAGGTGCCGCATTAAGTCTTTTGGGCATCACGGTAGGCCGGCTTCGGCCCCGCTGTGATATGGATATCTGGATTCACCCTGAGCAGGCCGCGACACTCGCCATGTTACTGACCGAGTCCGGCTACACGCTCGCCAACTTCGATCCCAGGCATCGTAGCCGCAAGCAGTTTCAGGCTTACCGAGAGCGTTTTGATCGTCAGCCCCTCTGGTTTGATGTGCACTATCGACTGAGCAACCGGGGGCTATTCAGCAGCGCTCTAGATTTCCAAACCTGTTTGCAGCGTGCACCACAACTACCGGGCTACTTTTTGCGCCCCCTCGCGCAGGAAGACCTGTTGTTGCACCTCTGCATCCACCTGTTCGCACATGGCCGCGGGCGCGAACAGGACCGTCTTCTGTGGTTATATGACATCCATCTCGCCTATCTGCAGTTAGATCACGCCAGACGGATTGCCTTTCGTCAACTTGCGCTCACCCAGGGTTTTGGCGCCCTCTGCGCCCAGGCACTTCGTCGCTGCAAGATGGCCTTCGCTACTGCCGTTAGTCCCCAGGAACTCCATACCCTTGAGGCAAGACGTGAGCAGGAACCCAGCGCTGCACTGCTTACCGCAAGCCCCTGGCGCTGGGTCTGGTCCGATCTTAAAACTCAAAACGGGCTGGGGAGAAAATGGCAGTTCTTGCGCGAGCTTTTGGGTAATCAACTCACCTCTTGATGTTCCCCAGATGGTTTAATCGTGGCCGCCGTCGCGTGAGCCAACGCCTCGATCAGGCCGCCATACGGGCCCGCTCCTGGTTCCCCACAGCTCCGCCGACCGCCTGGAGTGGACACGCATCACCGGCCGTGCTTACCGTGAATTACAACACCACTGAGGCGCTCAAGCTGATGCTGCTGACGCTGAGCCAGCAAAGCGCCGCGAAACGAATCGCACGAGTGGTGGTGATTGACCAGTGCAGTCGCGATGATCCCGAAGGGTTCCTCCCACAACTGGCCGCTACTTGCCCGCGCATACTGTTGATAACACGCAGATGGCGACTCCATCACGCACCGGGCATGCGTGCCGGCCAACGCGCACTGGCCCGGTCAGAGCAGGACCAGCCGGCATTTCCCGGCGCCAACCTTCTGCTTTACGTTGATCCCGATATCGCTTTCCTGCGCCCCGAACTGTTGCAGCAAATCTGCCTCAAGTTCGAAGACGAGGACGCCGCCTTTCTCGGCCAGTTTCGACGTAACCTCTTCCCGCGCCCGGAGGCCCAGGCCAGCTTTCTGGCCGTGCGCCGTGACTGGGCTGAACGACGAGGCATCAGTCCCTGGGTGCATGCGGGCAGCCCGGCCTGGTTTCAGCAACGCGACCTGTGGGCGGCCGGCGCAAAGGGCGTGGATTTTCCTGTCTTCCGACAGGCCTACGCCCTACACCCGGGCCGGACCGCCGTTAATCGTGCCGCACGATTCCGCCCCTGGAGCAGCTATGCCAGCGAGCAGGAAAAGGCCCACTTCATGGGAGAGCCGATGGCGGCGGAGCACCTGGCGGCGCTGCGGCAGCGACATGCTGGCCTTTTGGGAGTCAGTAACGGTTCCGCCCTGCTAGAGGCGCTCAAAAGCAGCCCTCTGGGCTGCGTCCCGCTGCGCGAGCACTCATGATACGCTCGAGCTTTGGTCGCAAGCCCGCTATTCAGCCACCGTCACCCGTAACGCCTGATTCGCGCTGCCATTGTCCAGCACCTCCACCCAGAAACCTTCCTGGGCGGCAATCGTGTCGTTAAAGGGTGGCGTGCCAGCGGCGGTAACGGGTCGATAACCCTGGCTGGTCGCACTGCCATTGGCCGGGTCGTAGACATAGATCACCGCTGACAACTCATTCGCCGACTGGGCCTGAGCCAGGGTTTTGACCACACCGCCTCCCGCGTCGTACCGGAGATCGGCGACCCGGACTGCGCGCGGAAACGGATTGTTGACCATGACCCGGGCAAAGGTCTTTCCGGTCTTGCTATCGAACGCTGGCTGCGGCAGTGGGATGGATCGGTGCCCGCGGATATTTGCAGGCAGCCCATCGGTTGGACCGTTATAAACCGTGTCCGGCACACTGAACCCAACGCAGTCCTCGGCGGTCACATAGCCTTCCTTACCCGTACCGACAGCGAACCACAGTGAGTAATTGGCGTCGTCGATGGTGAATCTATAGCTGTCGTTAAGCTGTTCATAGGGCGCCCCACTGGTGACCGCCGCATTATCGTCATAAAGATAAATATCAAAGTCACTGCCGCCGGAGCCCGCCGAGCTTCCCAGACTGCCATATACCTCGCTCACGGTTTTACCCACCACGTTACAGGGAAGGCTAATCTGCTGGTAGGCAAAAGCCGTATCAAACCTGATGCCGTAGCCGGCCGGGAAGCGCATCAAAAGCGCGCGATCCTCGCTGGGGTTTGCAAACCAAAGGCTCTCGCGTACCAGGCGAATATCTTCGCTGACGTCAGCGAGATTGCCGGACGTAGAAGCGAGCTCAGCCACAATCTGATCGACATTGAGGTCGTCGATCAGAGGTGCACGCACAATCTGTGCGCCATCAAAAGCCCCGCCTCCTTCCGCTGCCGCAACAATGCCGTTGGACTGGCTGACATCACCGCCGCCCGTGGAAATGACTGCCGGCCCGTCACTGTAGTCAGGCAGCGCCACCGAGCCAGCATTACCCCAGACATAAGCATTACCATCACTGGAGGCGACGGCATAGCGACTGGACAGGGAAAGGTCTTGCCCAAGGCCCGTATCACCACCATTGGGCGCCAGTACATTCACGATGCGGAAGCTGTTGCTATCGGTGACTTCGATAACATAGGCGCGACCTTCCGGATCGGCGAATCCGGCGCCACCAACGATACTGTAGCTATCGCTGCCCCCCTGGTTCAGGGAGATTGCACTCCCTAATTGGCTTTCGGATGTCCCAGTTACAACATTAAAAATGCTGGTGAGCGAGTTGTTGGACGCATCGTAACGGTAGTAGCCTATGCGGCCCTGGTTGTCCCCAGCAAAACCCGGCCGGTCATAGCCGGGTGAACCGATGCCGATCAGATAGATATCGCCGTTCCCAACTTTACTGACGGTCACTTTTTCCGCGATACGATCGTCACCACTGGTGCCGGGCGGAACAAATAAAAGGTTCCC
>JABSSV010000379.1 GCA_013213875.1 Lysobacterales bacterium | reverse complement strand
CTTGCGGCGCCTGCGGGAACCGGAGGTGACGCGGCGGTTCGCCGCCCTGACGCAGTACCACGCCGTGTTTTCCAGCTGTAACCGGAATTTTCATCGTGAGGGTTCCCGCGTTGACGGGCGCTGGTGTGGCGATTGCCCGAAATGCCGCTTTACCACGCTGGCCCTGGCACCCTGGCTGCCGCGGGCGCAGGTAGTGGCAATTCTTGGCGCGGATTTGCTGGATGAACCTGAGCAGGAAGCCGGCTTCCGGGCCCTGTGTGAATTGCAGGCCGACAAGCCCTTTGAATGTGTGGGTACCGTGCAGGAATGTCGGGCCCTGCTGAGCGCACTGCGGGACCATGAAGACTGGCGCGATGCCGGTCTGGTGCAGAAGTTGGCGCCGCTTGTGCCAGCGCCAACACCGACGCTGGAAAGCCTGCTGGTGCCGGGCGGCCCCCATGCGATACCGGAGGAGATTCTGCGCCGTGCTGATTTCTGATTTGCTGGGGCAAAATGTGGCTTTGCTCGGTGCTGGCCGGGAGACGCGGGCGCTGGCCCAGCGCATCCGGGCTCAGGCCCCGGAGCAGGTTCTGCACTGGTACAGCGAGGCACCCGTGCCAGAGTTTACTCCCGGTGCTTGCGATGAGTTGCTGGTGGGAGATCTGGCAGCGGCGCCTCTGGGCCAGCACGACATTTTGGTGCGTTCACCGGGTATCAGCCCCTATCGCGAAGCCCTGCAGCGTGCGGTTGAGCAGGGCGCCGAGATCACCAGCGGCAGCAACCTCTGGCTGGCCGAGAACCCCTCTGCGCGCACCTTGTGCGTGACCGGCACCAAGGGTAAAAGCACCACTTCTGCCTTGCTGGCGCATCTGCTGCGGGCCAGCGGTCAGCGGGTGGGGCTGGCGGGCAATATCGGTGTGCCCTTGCTGGCCTGCGATGCAGCCAGCGCGGACTGGTGGGTACTGGAATTGTCCAGCTATCAGCTCTGTGATCTTCGCGAGTCCGTTTGGTTGGGTCTGATCACCAATCTTTCGGACGAGCATCTGGACTGGCACGGAGGCGCCGAGCGCTATCGCCGTGACAAGCTGCGCCTGGCCGAGCTAACGCCGCGTGGCCGCTTGCTGGCCAATGCGGCGGACTCGGATTTGCGTCAGCGACTTGCTCATCGGCCGGACACGCACTGGTTCAATGGCGCTGAGGGCGTCCATGTGGCGAATGGCCAGCTCTGGTTGGACGATGTCGCTGTGCCGGAATGCGCCGCGCTGCCCGGCGCGCACAATCGCGAGAATCTGGCTGCAGCCCTCGCGGCCTTGCAGCTGATCCATGAATTGCCGCCGGACTTGCCCGGCGCGCTGGCCGCTTTTCAAGGCTTGCCGCATCGACTGCAGATGGTCGGGGAATATGCAGGCAGGCGCTACTACGATGACAGCCTGTCAACCACACCGATAGCGACTTTGGCGGCTTTGGAAGCCCTCGCAGGACAGCCTATTACCGTGTTGGTTGGTGGTCTCGACCGGGGCCTGGACTGGCAGGCGCTTGCGTGCGATTTCGCCAGCCACGCGCCACACGCCCTGATTGCTATGCCCGATAGCGGCCAACGCCTGTTGCAGGATCTGGTGGCCGGCGGCTTGAACCCTCCGGGAGGCATGCACCTGGCACAGGACTTGGAACAGGCGGTAGCGCTGGCAAGGGAGGCG
>JABSSV010000378.1 GCA_013213875.1 Lysobacterales bacterium | reverse complement strand
CGATGGTGACTCCGAGAATACGACGCTGGGGGTCATCAAGGCCTGCGACATCGGTAACGATATCCTCTGCCAGCGCCGGCTTACGGCTCAGTACGGCGACACCGTTATAGGTTGGCTGGCCGGAAAAGACCGCGTGATAACCCGCTTCCTGCAACGCTTCTACAGGAAATTTTTCGTCCACCATCTTGGTTTCCTGCAGACCCAGCACATCGGGCTGGGCACTGGCACACCATTCCAGCACATGAGGCAGGCGCACGTTTAGGGAATTGACATTCCAGGTGGCAACTTTCAGCATAGATTGATCTCGGCGGTAAGCGGGAAAAGGCGGATGTTAGCACGCCGGAGGCAGGGTTCCGTGAGTTTCAGTGGCGCCGGGAACCGGCCGCGCAGCCCCAGAGCAGCACCGCAGGATATGCCGGAGATCACGCCGGTCAGAGCCCGGGTCTGACCGCCCACGCCATCGGGAGCCTAGCTTATGAAACCAGGAAAAACCGGCCTGCGTCGCCTCGTTAATGCCACTGGCTACAGCTGGCAGGGTTTGCGCGCCAGCTGGCAGCATGAGGCTGCTTTTCGACAGGAACTGCTGCTGGCTGTGGTGCTTGGTGCCACCAGCTTCTGGCTGGCGCAAAGCGTACTGCAGTGGCTTGCCCTGATTACTCCGTTGTTGCTTTTGCTTATCGTCGAATTGCTCAACTCGGCCATCGAGGCCGTGGTGGACCGCATCGGCGACGAGCATCATGAGCTGGCAGGCAGAGCCAAGGACATGGGCTCAGCCGCCGTGCTATTGTGCCTGCTGTTGGTCACCCTCGTCTGGGGGACGCTATGCTACGAGAGGTTCTTCGCATGATGAAATATCTGGCCCTGACCGCGGCGCTGCTGCTGCTGGCCGCTTGCCGCTCAGACACCGCCCCGGAGGCGCCGGCAGCGGCGCCGGAGACTCCAGCGCAAAGCGAGAACTGTGAATTATCAAAACCGGATCCGGATCGGGTCTGCACCATGGACTACCGACCGGTCTGTGGCTGCGACGGCAAAACCTACAGCAATGCCTGTATGGCTCAGGCAGCCGGTGTGCCCCGCTCAGAACCCGGCGCCTGCCCCGGCGAGGGAGACTGAAGCATGTCCCGGACCCTTCGTACCCTGCTTGTTCTCCTACTGCTGGCCTGCCTCTCGGCCTGCGTGCCACCAAAACGCGATAAGGCGCTGGAGCCGCGCCTGCAGCAATACGAATCCATGGTGCGCTGGAGCCAATGGGACGGCGCGGCCTCGTTTCTTGCGCCTGAGTATCTGGAGGAAAGCCCGCCCAGCAACCTGGACATGGAACGCTTGCGCCTGTTTAAGGTGACCAACTACACGATTCGCTCTGCCGCGCCTCTGGGCGAGGGCGATCAATTCACCCAGATGGTAGAAATCCGCATGTTCAACCGCAATCAGGCGGTGGAAAAAGTCATACTCGACCAGCAGCTATGGAAGTATGACGAAGAAACAGAGAACTGGTGGCTGCACTCGGGTCTGCCGAACGTTCTACAACGCTACTAGCTAGCGGGCGCCCCTGGGCATGTCAGCCAGCGATGCCGACAACTGGTTTGAAACAGCACCCCCCCGGCTGGACCAGCAGACAGCGCGCGCGGTGGTACAGGCCAACTGGGGCCTGGATGGCACGCTCAGCCCACTCTACGCGGAGCGAGACCTCAATTTTCGACTTGATGATCAAAACCAGCGGCGCTGGCTGCTGAAGTTCTCCAACGCCGATGCCGCTCCGGCCAATCTGGCCCTGCAACGCCGCGTCCTGCTACATCTGGCACGGCACGCGCCGGAACTGCCGGTGCCGCGCCTACATCCAACGCTTTCAGGGCGGCATTATTGCCAGATTCAGTCTAGCGACCAAACCCACTGCGTGCAGCTTTTAAGCTGGCTACCGGGTGCGCGCCTGGAGCTGGCAGAAGCCGGTTCTGATGTCTGGGCGCGCCGGGCCATTGGCAGCACGCTGGCCACCCTTAGCCTGGCACTGACCGATTGCGGCACCGACGGCGCGCCTGAGGACCTGCCCTGGGACCTGCGTCAACTCGCCCGGCTGGCGCCACTGGCCCGCGCCCTGGAAGGGAACCCCGTGCACGCGCTGGCCACAGCGGCCCTGACAGACCATCAGCAGCGACTCCTGCCAGCCCTACAACAATTGCCGGCTCAGCTGATCCACAACGACGCCAATCCTGGCAACCTGCTGTTTGACGTGAAACGCAGGACGCTCACGGGCCTGTTCGATTTCGGGGACATGATCGAAGCGCCGCTGGTCTGTGAGCTGGCCGTGGCCTGTGCCTACCTGGTGGCCGTAAATGATCATCCCCTTAAGCATGCCTGGGAACTGATGGCGGGCTGGCAGGCTATCCGGCCCCTGGGCAGCGCGGAGCTGGAGCTTTTGCCTGCTTTGATCCGCAGCCGGATTCTGACCACGCTGCTGATTCAGGGCTGGCGCGTCTACCGCGGCCTTGATCCGGACGGCGGCTTAAGGGAGGACTATGAGGAGGCGAGCCTGCGACTGCAGGCGCTCGCCGCGCTGGGTGAGGAGGAAGCCACCGAGTCCTTACGCGCAGCCTGCGCAGAAGGCTAGAACCCCAGCACGGAAAAGCCACCGTCAACGGCCAGCGTCTGACCGGTGATATAGCTGGCCGCCGGCATGCACAGGAACGCGATGGTACGCGCCACCTCCTCGGGCTGCCCCACCCGTCCCAGGGGGGTTCGTGCCAGTACTTCGCTGGCATAATCCGGGTCGTCCAGCACCTGCCGCGCCAGCGGTGTCTCGATGTACCAGGGCGCGACCGCGTTGACGCGAATAGGGTCGCCGGCCCATTCCACAGCAAGGTTGCGCGTAAGCTGAATCATGGCCGCTTTGCTCATGCCATAAGGCGCCCCCGTGCGCAGATGGGTCATGCCGGCAACCGATGCGTTATTGACCACAGCAGCGGCCCGCTCTGGCGTGGCTGCTGCGGCCAGCTGCGGATAGAGGCGACGGCACAGCTCGAAACACGCATCCAGGTTAATGCGCATCACCTCGCGGAACTCCTCCGCCGTTAGCGAGGCCACCGGCTTGCGAATATTGCTGCCTGCGTTGTTGATCAACAGATCCAACGGGCCGAGCCGAGTGACAGCGCGCTCGACCGCATCGAGGCCCGCAGCCGTTGCCAGGTCAGCGGGAACAATCGACACCTCACCAGCAAGATCCGCTGCCACCCGCTCCAGAGCTTCCTGGCCCCGCGCGACCAGGATCAGGTGCGCACCCAGGCGGGAAAACTCCTGCGCCGTGGCCAGACCCAGACCGCGACTGGCACCGGTGATCAGGGCACGACGCCCCTGCAAACTCCAAGCATGACTCATCGCACGCGGCACATGCAGTGGGCGGCGATCGTGAATGTGCCGTCCTGCGCGGCGATGCGCTCCAGATCCTGCAGCAGATCCGCGACAAAGCCCCCCGGGGCAGCCAGGGTTGGTCCATAGCTAAGGGGTAGATGCATGGCCACACTGCCGAGCCACTCCTGCAGCATCAATTCCAGTGGTGAGAGCAAGGGCTGATGGTAGCCCACTCGATAGTTAGAGCCGAGGCCGGCCATGCGCGCGGCAGCGTCTACCGCTTCATCGAGACCGCCGAGCCGGTCCACGAGACCCCGTTCCAGAGCCTGCTCGCCGCTCCAGACCCGGCCCCGTGCCACAGCATCCACGGCGTCTTCGCTCATGCTTCGGTGGCGGGCAACCCGGGCGATAAAGTCCGCATAAACCCGTTCCGTGGTGGCCTGAAAGATCCTTCGCACGCCCTCATCCAGAGGACGATCGAGACGCATGGTGCCAGCTAACTCCGTGGTACCCACCCCATCGGTGGTTATACCGAGCCGACTCAGCGTACGATTAAAGGTAGGCAACATTCCAAACACCCCGATCGAACCGGTGATGGTAGAGGGACTGGCCCAGATTTCATCGGCCCCCATGGCAATCCAGTAGCCACCGGAGGCGGCCACATCACCCATGGAAACCACCACGGTTTTACCGCTGTCCTGCAGCGCCTGAATTTCACGGCGGATTTGTTCCGACGCCTGCGCATCCCCCCCCGGACTATTGATACGCAATACCAGTGCCCGGACCTGTTGGTCGCGCCCCAGTTCCCGCAATTGCTCGCTCAGCTGATCTGCACTGATCGTGCCCGCCCCCAAACGACCGCGAACAATTTCTCCCTCTGCCACCAGTACCTTGATGTCATGGCGCGCCGGGAGTCCTGCCGGTGGGGTTATCAGGGTCAGGTACTCATCATTACCGATAGCGCGATAGCCATCGCCAGCAGCATTGGCCGCGCCTCGTAGCGCCAGGGTCTGCCGTGCTTCCGGCCGACTCATGACCCGGTCCACCAGTCCGGCTTCCAGAGCCACCTGTGTGAAGTCTCCGCCCGCCGCCTCGATACGCTCGGGCAGTTCACGCAGGGCGGTACCCAGAGCTTGCGGGCGAATGCCGCGCTGCATGGTAACGCGCTCGAGATAGGTCTCCCACAAACTGCCCAGCCAATAGGCAGCCGCCTCGCGCGCTTCCGGTGACATATCATCCCGAATGAAGGGCTCCATGGCCGATTTATACTCACCCACGCGAAACAGGTTGATGTCCACCGCCAGTTTCTCCAAACCGGTGCGGAAGAACTGGCGCATATTGGCATAGCCATCGATCCAGACCATGCCGCCAGGTGCCAACCAAACCTCATCAGCAAAAGAGGCCAGCAGGTACTGATGCTGGCTCATGGCATCACCCATGGCCACCACCGGCTTGCCCGATGCCTTAAAGCGCTCAATGCCATCACGCAAATCGAGTAAGGCCGCCAGGCCTGCGCCTTGCATGGCATTCGTATCGATGAACAGCTGCGTAATGCGCGTATCCTTGGCCGCCGTATCCAGCACCTTCAGTAGATCCCGCAGCCGGGTCTCAGAACGGCCCTGATCCAGGGACTCCTGTAAGGCCCGGTCCAGGGGTGTACTGCTGTATTCCTCGACCAGTTGCCCCTGGGGCCGCAGCACCAGCGTGGTCTGCGGTTCGATGGTCACCTCTTCTGCAGACCCGAACAGGGACAGCAAGAACAGACCAAGAAAAAAGAAAAAGATCAGATTGAGGACCACCACGCGCGTGGTGTTGAGTCCCCGACCCAGCGATCGGAGCAGGCGCATAAAAAGGCCTGAGCTTTGCGGTTCGGATGCCATGAGCAGACTGCCTAAATGTGGCGTGACCTTATGCTACAAGACATTGGCCAGCGCCGCATGGGCCGCTACTCAGGGTATTTTCGCGGGCTTGCGAATGCCTGCCAGCAACTCCTTCAGACCTGAACGGGCTCGCATATCACCCGCGGGAGCCAGTGCCGTTGGCGCGCTGCCCTGGAGGTCCGCAGGCGCTGCGCCCTCCGCTTCCTGCAGCCGGAGTACATTACCGGCCACAGCTGTACGCAAGGGCTCCAGCCCACTATTTTGCAGCCGGTTAGCAAAATCACGCTGCTGCTGTGCCTCAGCGACCTGCATGTCGTAGCCGTTAATCACCTCCGCATCAGCACGAAAGCAGGAACTGCTGTCACTGCTCCAGTAGCGCTGCCCCGGCGTATCTCGCTGCAGCCACTCACGGACCATGGCCAGCGGACCACGCTGCAAATGCTGCTTCACCCAGTCCGGGCTGATCACTTCCAGCCATTTGTCGTCAAACATACGCGCATCGGCAATGGTGCCGGCGTTGACCTCGGCAGTCAGCGCCCCGTCCAGAGCCAGGCATTCACCATAGGCAAAAAACCCGTAGTCCGCCTTCTCGACGTGGGCCTCGATGAAACCGGGGTGGGAAATACAGTTGCCACCGAAAAACACCAGGTACTCCGCATCGGTCGAGGCGATCGCCGCATTCAGTACGCGCCCGTTACTGACCGGCTCACCCGGGGCGTGAATGTGACGCAAGCGCTCGCCAAGATGCCTTTTGTGCAACTCCAGTACCGCATCATGACGGTCATCCAAGGAACGATCTGCCAACAGCACTTCGAAATCCCCGAAAGTTTGCTGATACAGCGATGCAAGGCACAGATCGAGCGCTTCCGGTCGCGGTGGCGACAGAATGATGACAGCGACAGGCTTGGTGGCTTTAGGCATGGACCCGGCTTTGTTGACAATTCAGGCGCAAGATTACCGCAGCGCCAGCACGGGTACCATGCGCAGGCGCTTTAACCCGCTCATGGCCTGCCGTAAACTGAGCGCCCCTCTCAAGGAATTTCCCTGTGCCCTACGCCACCGACGCTACCGCTGCCACCATCCCGCTGATCCCCGTCACTGCTGAGCAACTAAAGGATGTGCTCCATACGCTCCCGGAATCCCAGCGCAACTGGGCTGAAACCCAGGGGTTCACAGCGCGAGCAGGACAGCACTGTTGCCTGCCCGACGATCAGGGCCAACTGGTTGGCGTCCTGTATACGCCGCCGGCGCAGAATGACCTACTGCAGGTTGCCGCTCTGGCCAGCGCGCTGCCGGCCGGCAGCTACCGCCTGCCGGAGGCACTGACAGCACAGCAGCGGCAGCTCGCAGCGCTGGGCTGGGGCCTGGAGAGCTACCGCTTTGATCGCTATCGCCAGCGCCGCAAACCGGCCGCGAAGCTCCTGCTGGATGGGGACTGGGCCGACGAAGTGCGCGCCCTCTGTGAAGCGCAATGGCTGGTCCGTGACCTGGTCAATACGCCCACGGAAGACATGGGCCCGGAGACGCTGGCCCAGGCCTTGATCAGTGCCGGTGATGCGCATGGCGCCGAGACAGAATGCCTGCGCGGCGACGCGCTTCTGACCGAGAACTATCCCGCGATTCATGCGGTTGGCCGCGCTGCCAGCACCCCGCCGTTGCTGGCCAAGCTACGCTGGGGCAAAAGCGAACATCCCCTGCTGGTGCTGGTGGGCAAGGGAGTGGTATTCGATAGCGGCGGCCTGAACATCAAGCCGGGCGGCTCCATGGCGCTGATGAAGAAAGACATGGGCGGTGCCGCGCATGTGATCGCGCTGGCACAGCTCATTATGCAGGCTCGCTTGCCCGTGCAGTTGCTGGTGCTTATGCCCTGCGTGGAAAATGCCATCGCCGGCAACGCCTATCGCCCCGGTGACGTGATCCATACGCGGCTAGGCAAGACCATTGAAATTGGAAATACCGATGCGGAAGGCCGCATGATTCTCTGCGACGCACTGGCTGAGGCCATGGAACTGGCGCCCGACCTGGTGCTGGATTACGCCACGCTCACCGGCGCGGCACGCGTGGCCATGGGGCCAGACATCCCGCCCATTTTCGCCAACGACAAGGCGCTGGCGCGCGGACTCATGGACGCCGGCGAGGCGGTGGCTGATCTGCTCTGGGAACTGCCACTCCATGCGCCCTATCTGGACATGATGAAGAGCGATATTGCGGACCTCAACAACGCCGGCAAAGGTGGGTTTGCCGGCGCTATCACCGCCGCCCTGTTTCTGCAGGAATTCGTCAAGCCGGAAATCCCCTGGTGTCACTTCGATACCTTTGCCTGGAGCCCCAAGGCGCAGCCGGCGCGGCCACTGGGCGGCGAAGCACTCGGACTGCGCGCCAGCTTTCGCTATCTGCAGCAGCGCTATGAGAGCAGCTAAACCAGGATAAAGCCCAGAATCAGCACCAGACTGAAAGCGATGGTGAGCATAGTAAAATAGCTGGTGGAGATGGCCCCGGCTTTGAAGAGGGTCATGAGCCAGCCCTGGCCGTAGACACGCTTCAGTGCCAGCAGTAGATAGAGCGGCAGCCAGATCGCCACGCCAATGGCTAGCCACGGCGTAATCTTTTGCAGCCAGATCAGGTCGCTCCCATGCGCCAAACCGTCTACAAATTCCAGCAACAGCAGACCGATCAGGCACACAAAGATAAACACGTGCACATGCAGCGCGAAGATCAGATGCTCAAAATAGAAGCGCTTTGCAAAGCTGTACCAGAACTTAAGAATCAGCGCCGCCAGTGGCAGCATGATAAACATGGTGGCCGGCAGCAGATCGAAGATCTCACCCACAATGAGCGCCGGATCCTCTCCAATCTGACGCATTTTCTGCGGCATATTTTCCGCTTCCGCGTTCAGTCGGTCATTGAGGGCCTGGGGCCACCAGCCAACGGCAATCGGATTGGTGACCGGATCCCAGGGCTCATCGCCGAAAAAATATAAATTCCCATCCCGAAAGTCACTATCCAGCTCCACCCCCTGGACGAGGGCCTGATCCAGATTAAACAGTTCCTGCTGCTCCGGTGGCAAATCGGCCAGCACCGTTTTCAGGCGCTCCAACTCCTGCTCAGAGCTGACCGATACCTGCACCGGTGGTGGCTCCGCGTCCTGCCCAAATTCGATGCTTACCAGATCGGAAGCGAGCAGAAAGGGCAATAGGAAAACCGCCAGACTGCTAAAAAGAAAGAGTCGCAGCGGCGGCGTATAGCGGTACCGTCGGCCGCTGAGAAAATCACGCGTCAGCCGGCCGGGATGCAGCAGCAGGGCGCGCATGGTGCGGGCAAAACGCCCGTCCACTTCGAGAAACTCGGTCATCATCACGCGCAGCAGCGCCGGAAAAAAACGCAGAAAATGATAGTCCGGCT
>JABSSV010000377.1 GCA_013213875.1 Lysobacterales bacterium | reverse complement strand
CTCTGCGGCAGTGCCGTGATCGAAGACGAAGTGGGTCGACGCAACCGTTTTCTCCTGGTTGATGCCGCCGGTGAGGTTCAGTTCTATGACAAGCGGCACCTGTTCAGCTATGCCGGTGAAGACCAGCGCTACCGTGCCGGCGAGGAACGGGTGCTGATGCAGCACGCGGGCTGGCGGATTGCTCCGCAGATTTGCTACGACCTGCGCTTTCCCGTCTGGTGTCGTGTGCGTAATGATTACGACCTGCTGATTTTTGTGGCCAATTGGCCTACGCCGCGGGTGGCGGCCTGGGACGCCCTGCTACGCGCCCGCGCGATCGAGAACCAGTGCTACGTGGTGGCGGTGAACCGGGTGGGTGAAGACGGAAATGGCGTGTCTTACCCAGGTCACAGCGCGGTCTATGATCCGCTGGGAGAGGTGCTCGTGGCACCCTGGAAAGAGGAGGGCTGCCGCGTGGCTGACCTGGCCTTGGAGCGGGTGGCCAAGGTGCGCAGCGACTTTCCTTTTGCCGCGGAGGCAGACGCCTTCGAAATGCAGCGCTAATGGGTGCTTTGGTGGCGTTTCAGCCAGCGTCCTAGCGCGGTACGCGGCATATTGTCGGGCGTCACATAGTCCAGCAGCAGAACCGGATCAGCCAGTGCCCGGGTGATTTCATCACGGGCGTCACTGCGGCCAGCAAAGAGCAGGCGATCGCCTGCTTTCAGTGCCTGCTCCGGATGGGGCAAGAAGAAACGCTGGGCCCCGCGTTCCAGCACCAGGCATACGCAGCGCAGCTGCTCATCGTGTCCGCTGCGCGTATTGTGCAGGAGATGATCCAGCTGCAGCTCAATGCCCTCTTCGCAGGTGGCAATGACCCCACGCGCAGCTTCCGCGCTCAGTTCATTGACCCAGATTACGGGTGCCCGATTGCCCAGTCGCTCATGCAACAGGTGCCGTGCGCGACTGGTGAAGTCCGCGTCCTGATGTACCAGATGTTCCAAAAAGGTCTTTAGCAGCGGCGTGGTTGATACGCCGAGTACGCGTCGGGCCACAATCAGCGTCGGCTGGGCGATCAGCTGCGCACCGCTAGCCACAAAAAGCGCGTCATTCTGCTGCTGCTCCTGACGCGCGACCATAAAGAGGGCGGGGTTCAGTTCCTTGGCGGTCAGCAGGATGGAAAGGTTATCAATATCGTCACCGGTGCCTGCCACCACACCAACGGCTTCGCTGATGCCAGCCGCTTCCAGCGTGGCGGCCTGGGTGCCGCGGCCGAGTACGCCCTCGGGATATTTCTTGATGCGCTCGGGATGAACATCAATCACGGTTACGTGCTGGCCGGCGCGTTCCAGAGCGCTAATGATGCGGCTGCCAAAGCGCCCCGCGCCGCAGACCACCCAGTGACCGCTGGGCGGCTTCAAGGCCTTGCGCAGGGGCGCTCCCGGGACGGCGATAAGCCAATCCTGCACCAGGTACTTCTCCGGGGAGGCCAGCGCCAGAAACAGGCGGCCGGCAAAGATCTCGTAAGGGTCAACCACCTGATCTGTACCAAAGGAATCCAGATTTGCGCTGATTCGCTCATTGGCGCAGCGCGCATAAACCGGCAGATCCGGTTCCAGCAGCTTGCTGGTAATGGCAATGGTTAAATTCGCATGGTCATCATTGGTGGCTGCGATAACGCCACAGCAGTTGTCTTTGTGCAGTCCGCTCAGCTCAAGATTTTCCCGAATGGTGCTGTCACCGGTGAGTATGGGCATGTGCGCAAACTGATCATGCAGCAGTTCCCGACCGACCACGTCCGGATCCTGTTCGACCACCACCACACGCTCACCCCGCTTGATCAGGCCACGGGCGATCATGCTGCCACTCTGACCGAAACCGCAAATCAGATAGAAGGGCTCGCCGATCCAGCGAACCTGGCGTCGAAAACGGCTGCGCTCCAGCACCGCCTTGAAGCGAGGGTCCACAAAGAGGCGCAGCATGGCACCGATGGAGTAGAGCCAGGCGATAACGTTGGGGAACAGGATCAGCAGCACAATGAACCGCTGGGCGCCGGTGAAAGGGAAGGGCACTTCACCAAGGCCGATCGTGGTGGACATGATGGCGATGAAATAGGACGCGTCCAGGAAATTCAGGTGATAAGGCCGGCCTTCG
>JABSSV010000376.1 GCA_013213875.1 Lysobacterales bacterium | reverse complement strand
CCATGGCCACAAGGTTTCTAGAGTTCTAAAAACCGCAGACAAACCCAGTGGATAGACTCCATTTCGAGGCAAAATCTTAAGCCACATGAGCACTGAACCATTTCCTGTAGACCGCAAGCAACTGGAGGCAGCACTCACAGCTGCTGAGCGGCCCATCATTCTCACTGGCGCCGCGCAACTGGCACGCGCCGAAAAAGCCTGGCGCCGCGCATCCTTACTGGCGGTCGATACGGAATTCGTGCGCGAGCGCACCTATTACGCGGATCTCGGGCTGGTACAAATTTCTGACGGCCAGACCGTGTGGCTGATCGACCCGCTTGGCGATGGCGAGCTGGCACCCCTACGCCGGCTGCTGGCCGATCAGAACATCACCAAGTTGCTGCACAGTCCATCGGAGGATCTGGAAGTACTACAGCACGTTACCGGCGAGCTGCCCGTGCCCATGGTTGATTCGCAATTGGCCTGCTCGCTGCTGGGACAGCCCCTGCAACTGGGTTATCACAAGGCAGCTGAGTGGCTTTTAAACGTTCCCATCGACAAGGATCTGACGCGCAGCAACTGGCTGGCACGGCCGCTGCGGCCCGAACTGCTGCGCTATGCCGCGCTCGACGTTTGCGTGCTACCCATGATGTGGGACCTGCTACGGGGTCGGCTCGAACAGCTGGGGCGCCTGAGCTGGCTGCAGGAAGATTGTCAGCGGGCCGTCGATGCAGCGCGCGCGACCACGCCGGGCGCCGAGCGCTGGCGCAGAATCAAAGGCATCGGCCGGCTCGGTGGCAGCGAACTGGCCGTGCTGCAGGCACTGGCCGCCTGGCGTGAGGAAGAAGCGGAGCGCCGCAACCGGCCCCGGGGCTTTATCCTGTCCGACCCGGTGCTGCTGGCGATTGCCGGCGAGCGCATTACGAGCACCAGCGGCCTAGCCGCCCTCGACGGACTGCATCCACGCGTGCGTCAACGCCATGGGCAACAGCTGGTCCGGCTGGTGGAGTCAACACTGGCAAGCGGCAGGCAGCTGAGCGCCCCGCCCCAGGCCGATCCCCGTGAACGCGCGCTGCTAAAGGAACTGCGCAGCGTGGTCGCCGCGGCTGCCGAGCGTCTGGAACTGGATCCGACGGTGCTGGCAGCCAAACGGGATCTGGAGGCGCTGCTGTTTCATCGCGACCCGGATTGGTTACCGGAAAGACTGCGCGGCTGGCGCCGCGCCGAAGTCGGCGAGGCGCTGCTGGCGCACAAGGCCGGCTTCAGCTAGCGCTCTAGGGCGCCAACTGGGTCCACAGGTGCGTATAAGCCAGCGCCAGGCGATAAGCCAGCTGGTCATTGGTGCTGCTACCACCGTGACCCCCTTCCAGGTTTTCGTAGTACCACACCTCCTGATCGAGAGACTCCATCTTGGCCGCCATTTTGCGCGCGTGGCCCGGATGCACCCGATCATCGCGGGTTGAGGTGTAGAAAAAGGTCGCCGGATAGGTCACCCCTGCCTGCAGGTTTTGATAGGGCGAATAGCGGCTGATATACGCCCACTGCTCGGGCTGATCCGGATCGCCGTATTCCGCCATCCAACTCGCCCCGGCCAGCAGCTTGTGATAACGCTGCATGTCCAGCAGCGGCACCCCGCAGATCACGGCTCCGTACAGATCCGGTCGCCGCACCATGGTGGCACCAACCAGCAGCCCCCCGTTGGAGCGACCCTCAATGCCCAGCTGCGCGGGGGACGTGATGCCGCGGGCGATCAAATCCTCGGCGATGGCTTCAAAATCCTCAAAAGCCCGCGGGCGATTCTCTTTCAGGGCGGCCGCATGCCAGGCCGGACCAAATTCCCCACCGCCGCGAATATTGGCCAGCACGAACACGCCGCCGCGATCCAGCCACAGCTTGCCATAGGCTCCATAGAGCGCTTCGTAGGAACCGGAGTAGGACGGCGTCAGTGCGCTGCGAAAGCCACCGTAGCTGAAGATATGCGTGGGATTCTTACCATCCAGCGCCGTACCTTTTGCCATCACCACAAAGTACGGCACACGCGTGCCATCGGCGGAAGTCGCAAAGTACTGATGAGTCTCATAGCGACTGCCGTCGAAGCTCGGCGCCTGACGCTTAACGCTCTGCGGCTGCACGCTGTCGCCGGCCGTGTAGTAGAGCGTGGGCGGCGTGGTAAAGGACTCGTAGCGCGCGTAGAAGTCACCGCTCTCATCATCGCTACTCACCACCTCCAGCGCGCCATCGTCGGGAAAAGCGATTGGGGTGCTGCGCCAACCGCCGGCCGGATCTGGCGTCAAGCGCAGTACGCGGCCGCGCACCTGATCCAGCACGGTCACCAGCACGCTGTTATCGGTGGTGACCACCGACTCCACCACCCGCGTACTGAGCGGCGCAATCATGACCTCCAAGGCCCCGGTGCCACCCCGCAGCACAGCAGGGTCTGCGATCAGTACCGCACCCTCCTCATAACGCTCACTGCCGTGCTGCCAGTCCTCCTTTAGGGAAAACACCAGGCGCCCCTGAAACACGCCGTTCAGCGTCGCTGTGGCCGGTAAGTTCAGCGGTAGCTTGTCGCCCTGGAACAGCTGATACCAGTCCGCCGTCCAGAATGATGTGCCTTCGCGGACCAGATCGACGTCACCAGCCGCCGAGCGAGCGCGAAAAGCGCCGACCGATACGGATTCCTGAGCCCCCGTATGTATCAATTCCGCTTGCTCCAGCGGCGTGCCCCGCTGCCAGCGTTTGACCATGCGCGGATAGCCCGAGTCGGTCATGGAGCCGGGGCCAAAGTCCGTAGCCACAAATACCGTGTCCGCATCAATCCAGTTCAAAGAGCCCTTCGCTTCGGGCAGGTAAAAACCGGCCTCCACGAACTCCAGTGTCACCGCATTGAACTCGCGCGTAACCGCCGCATCACCGCCGCCGGGAGAAAGACTGACGAGACAGTGCTCGGCTTGGCCGGGGAGACAGGACATGCCCTGAAAGACCCACTGCACGCCCTCCTCTGCGCTGAGCGCGTCAATATCGATCACCGTTTCCCAGACCGGTTCCGGTGCCGAAAAAGCAGCCGGCGTTGTGCGACGGTAAATACCGCGTGGGTGCTTCGCATCACGCCAGAAGTTGTACAGATAATCGCCCTGTTGGGAAATCTGTGGCAGCCGCGAAGCGGCGTTGAGGGTGGCGCGTGCCTGCGCGTATAGCTCATGAAACAGAGGTTGTTCCGTGAGCCGCTCTGCGGTGGCCGCATTCTCCGCTTTCACCCAGTTGAGTGCGCGCTCATCATCCACCCCTTCCAGCCAGAGAAAAGGGTCTTCCTGCGCCGTGGCCACGGCACTGCTCAGCGCGGCCACCATAAGGCCAAAAAGGGTTTTTTGCATGCTGATCTTCCTTGCGATAGGCCGGGCGCGACCGGCTGTTGTAACCATTGGCGGAGAGTATAGCCGCTTACCGGCCGGGGTGATCGCAGGGCGCCGTCAGCCCTACGCCTCCTGACCTATCGGGCCATTCCCGCGCCTCGCTGCCATAGGGCATAATGCGCGCCATGGAAGATCATCGCTTACTAAAAGGCGCGCCGGTGCGAGCGCGCATTCTTGACGAGGTCCGGGAACGGGTGGCCGCTGCGGAACGCAAGCATGCGCTCGGCCGCATTGTGTCCATTTGCATCGGCGACCATTCGGAAGTGCAGGTGTACATCCGCGGCCAGGCACGGGCTGCGGAGAGCGTCGGCATTCCCTTTGAGCAGCTCAACTGGTCCGGTGCGCGCACTCAGGCCGAGTGCAAGGCCCGCCTGGTGGCCATGAATGACGATCCGGACGTGCTGGGGGTGATTCTGCAGCGCCCGGTGATGGACCATATCAACGTACGTTCGCTGCAGTCCGCCATCCATCCCCTGAAAGACCTGGAAGGCATGAGTCCGGCCTCCATCGGCAGCATTGTTTACAACGACCTGGCTCTGGCACCCTGTACCGCCGCCGCGTCCGTAGAAATGATCAAGGCCACCGGCCTGCCCATGGACGGCCTGGAAGTGGTCATGATCGGCCATTCGGAAATCGTCGGTAAACCCGCCGCCATGATGCTCATGGCCGAGGGTGCCACGGTGACCGTATGCCATCACATGACGCGCTCCGTCGCCGCGCATACGCGCCGCGCCGACGTGGTGCTGGTGGCGGTCGGCAAGCCGGGACTACTGCATGGCGACATGATCAAACCCGGCGCCGCGGTGATCGATATCGGCATCAACCAGATTACTGATCAGGACGGCAACACACGCATCGTCGGCGATGCCGATACGGAATCGGTACTGGAGCACGCCAGCTGGGTCACGCCCGTACCCGGCGGGGTGGGACCGGTCACGGTTGCCATGCTCATGCGGAACGCCATTACCGCCCATGAACGGCAGTTCGAAGTAGGCTGGCTGGACGACTAGCGCATCCCGGTATCATGGCGCGCCCGGCAGGACTCGAACCTGCTACCTTCGGATTAGGAATCCGACGCTCTATCCTGATGAGCTACGGGCGCTTCGTGGCGAGAGTCTAGCAAGAAACTCCCATCCTGCCGCCCTGGCTGGCGTCGGATTGCCATGGAAACCCGGTGCGAACGAATGGAAGAATCCGTCCGCTCAGAAAGCGGCCGGCAAGGCAGACGTACCGGTAAGGAATCAGGCGGCAGCGACGCCGAGCAGACTCTGGGGCCACTCTGACTGAGATCGCAGGCGCGTCCACTCGTGCACAAACCAGGGCGTCACCT
>JABSSV010000375.1 GCA_013213875.1 Lysobacterales bacterium | reverse complement strand
GGCGGACAAGCTGCTGGTTATGGCGTCGGCGCAGGTGGTGGATCTGGTGCTTGATGAGCATTCGACGACCGTTGCCGAGTTGGAAGAAATGATCGGGAAATCGATCCGCTTTCAGCGCGAAGAGCAATACACGCAGGAACTTTTCGATGTGGTGCTGCTGTAGATGACGGCTCCGGTTTCCCGTTTGCGTCTGTGGTGGCGTCGGCTGCGCACGCTGCTCTGGACTGCGCTGGCCATGCTCATCATTTCTGCGGCTGTACTGGTGGGCGTTGGCAAGCTGCTGCTGCCCTACGGCGAGCGCTACAAGCCGCAGTTGGAAGCGGTGCTCGCCGAGCAGTTTAATCAGCCCGTGCGTATCGACGGCTTTACGGCGGAATGGAAACCTTTCGGTCCGCGGATCAGTCTGGATGGTCTCACCCTGCTGGGGGGTCCCGAGGGCACCGGTGCGATCGCACTGCAGCAGGCCGCGCTCGACATCAAACCGATGAATGCCCTGTTGCCGGGCCGACCCCTTTACAGCTTCCGCCTGATCGGTGCGGATCTGGAGCTTCTGCGACTGCCCGATGGCCGCCTTGAGCTATCGGGTCTGGGTTTCTCGCGAGGCGCAGAGCCCCGGCCGCAATCGGGAGGGCTGCGTGATCTGACGCGGGTTGGTGAACTGCAGTTGCAGGATTCCAGTTTTAGCTACCGGGATCTGCAGCAGGACCTGAGTTTCCAGCTAATTGACGTGAATGGTCGCGTGCAGTTGGACGGCAATCAGCTTGCTGCTGAGGTCAGTGCCAGCGTCTCCGATCGGCGTCGCTATCGCGTTTTGGGTGACCTGTCTGCCACCTTGATGATGACCATGACTGACAGCCAGCAGCTGGTAGATGCGGCCTTTCATGTGGAAACCGGTGACCTCCTGCTGGCCGATCTGGCGGCGCGTCTGCCGGAGCATCGCCTAAAGCCCCAGTCAGGCCGCGTAAATGCCCGCGTGTGGGGGAGCTGGACGCGCGGTGCCGGGCAGGAAATGGCGGGTGTGGTCGATGTGCGTGATGCGGCGCTGGATGCTGACGGCGAGCCTCTGCTGCTGGACCATCTCAATGCGAGGGCGCGCTGGCGCTGGCAGGACAAGACGCAGTGGCGGCTTGATCTGGCTGATGTGCTGGTAGAGGAAAGCGGGCGCAGCTGGAAATCACCACGCCTGACACTGGAGCGTAATCTGCCGGGCAATCTGGCCATGTGGGTCAGCGCTGACTTTCTGCAGGCCGAGTTCCCCATGCAGTTGACCCGGGTATTGATGCGCCAATTCAAGGCGCGCTGGCCCCGGGTGGCACCAACGGCGGGTAGCGGGCCGGTGGAAAACCTCGACCTCGTGATCAACAGCAATCGGAAACTGGTTTCCGCGAGCGGCTCTTTCTCGGATTTCACCGTGACCGAGTGGGATCGTTGGCCGCTGCTGGATGCCATTTCGGGCCGTGCTGATCTGTCCTATGGAGAGGGCAGTCTGTTTATTTCCGGGGAGCAGGTGCGCGTGGACTGGTCGCGCAACTTTACCGCGCCGCTGATTCTTGACGTGCCCGAATGTGAACTGGAAATCCTCTGGGGTGAGCGTTGGGGTGTTGATGCACGGAATTGCCAGCTGCGCAACGAACAGGTGGATTTGCTCACCCGTGCGCGCTTCGCCCAGAGCGAGGGCAAGCCGGTGGTGGATGTGGTGGCATCCGGTTCCATCGCGAGTCTGGCCGCCTTGCAGCCCTACTGGCCGCGGAGTGTTATGAGTGCAAAGGTCACGGACTGGCTGGGTGCCTCGCTGCAAGCGGGTGAGGTGTCCGATCTGCGGTTTATTCTCAGTGGTGACATGGATCAGTTTCCCTTCGCTGACCGCAGCGGTACCTTGCTGGCGGAAGCCGAGATCAGTGGCGCGCAACTGGCCTATCAGCCAGGTTGGCCGCAGGCCAATGATCTGCAGGCCACGGTACGTTTCGATGGTCCTGCCATGGTCGTGCGGGGACGCATTGGGGAGCTGGCCGGCTCCGTGGTGCAGCAGGCCCAATTGCGTATTGCCGATTTCAAACAGCCCGCGCTGGAGCTGAGCTATAGCAGCGATACCACATTGCCGGCTCTGGCCGAATTCCTGCGTGCCAGCCCCGTGCTGCGCGATGTCACTTTCGATCTGGATCAGTTCGCGGTGGCCGGCCCGGCCAGCACCACTGGTGAGCTGCGTCTACCGCTGGGTTCCACCGCGGGAGAGCTGCAACTCGAGGGTGGCCTGAGCCTGCGTGGCAGCAAGTTGCTTGAGCGCCGCAGCGGTCTGCAACTGGATCAGCTGCAAGGTTTGCTGCGCTACAGTCGCTATGGATTTGATGCGCGCGGGCTTAAGGCGGCGCTGGCCGGTCAGCAGGTTGAGCTCGACCTGATGGCAGACTGGCGTGATGGCACGGACTTCAATGCCATGCTGGCGGGCCGTTTACCGGCAGCGATTTTGGTCGGGCAGACCCCGCTGGCCGATGACCCGCTGCTGGCAAGGGCGTCCGGTACAGCGCAGTGGCAGGCAACGCTGAGCGCGCAAAGCATGGCAGCCGGTCAACCCGCTGAGTCCTGGCTGGAACTGCGTTCAGACCTTCAGGGCGTCCGTATCGATTTGCCCGCACCGCTCGACAAGGCAGCTGACAGTGCCCTGCCGCTCCTGCTGCGCTGTCCTCTCCAGGGTGCGGCTTCAACGCTCACTCTGACGCTGGGGGATACCGCCGCCCTGGCGTTCGAACTGGGTGCAGCTGCGCTGGGCGAGGGCGGCCCGGGGCCCCGTTCGGGCATGCGCCCGCTGCGCGGTGCGATCCAGCTGGGTGGTGATGAGCCGGAGCTCCCGGCAGCGGGTTTACTGACGGTTAGGGGTCAGGCGGAACGGCTGAATCTGGATGGCTGGGTGGACGTGATCGTTGACCTGCTGGGCAATACTCTCGGCGAGGAAAAGTTGCGGTTCGGTGGCGCGGATCTGCAGGCAGATGCCCTGATTATGCTAAACCGCGTTTTCCCAGATGTGGCGCTGCAAGTGTCGTCCGAGGCGCCGGCCCTGAATGCCCGCTTTCAGGGCGATTTGCTTATGGGTGATGTCCGCTATGTGCGCGATGAAGCCGGATCGCACAGCTTGAACGCCCAGTTTGAACGGCTGCTGCTCCCGAACCCCTTACCTCCGACGGGGAAGCTGGCGTCAGATCCCACGCTGCTGCCGGAACTGAATATCTTTGTGGAATCCTTTGAGTATCTGGGTCTGGATCTTGGCGAAACCCGCATTGAGGCATTTCCCATCGCGGACGGTTTGCGCATTGAGTCCGTTGTCGCCCAGTCACCTCATCTTGATTTTCAGGCGCGCGGTGACTGGATCCGCAATCAGGACGGCGACCGTTCTGACTTCGATATTCTTATGACATCGGAAAGCCTCGGTGCACTGGTGCAGGCCATGGATCTTTCATCGGTGCTTGAGGGTGGACAGACTATGGTGCGTTATGATGCCTGGTGGCCCGGCTCACCAGCAGACTTCGCGCTGGCCAGACTGAATGGGGAAATGTCATTTAGCGTGGTGGACGGCCGCGTGCTCAACGCGGATCCGGGCGCCGGTCGCATGCTGGGTCTTATGAGCGTTACCGCACTGCCGCGTCGACTGGCGCTGGATTTTCGCGATGTTTTCGCATCAGGCTTCGGGTTTGACCAGGCCAATGCGACGGTGAGTCTGGCCAACGGCGTGGCCTACACGGAAGACTTTTCGCTGGAGTCTACGGCCGCGCGCCTGGAAATTATCGGGTCCTCGGATCTGGTCGCGCAGGAGTTCGACCACACCATGTCGGTGCGCCCTGGCGTCAGTCAGGCGCTGCCGGTGCTGGGTGCCCTGGCCGGCGGGCCGGCGGGCGCTGCGGCGGGTCTTGCCCTGCAGGGACTGTTGCGCGACTCTCTGGGTGAGGCAGCAGAGGCGCGCTATGCCATTACCGGCCCCTGGGGTGATCCCCAGGTGCTGAGACTGGACGACGAAAGCCCGGATTCGGACCCCCAGACGTCCCTGCCGGAAGTCAGTATGGATATGAGGGAAGACGAACAATGACGGATTTGCTTGAGCGCGCCAGTGCTTGCCTGCTCGCCCCCGGAGGACTGGAACATAACGATCTTGCCCGGGTCATGTCTCATCTGATGGGGGCGCAGATTGACGGCGGTGATCTGTACTTTCAGCACGTGGTTCGCGAGGGCTGGTCGCTGGAAGACGGTCGCGTGCGTAACGCCTCCCATGCGGTTGAGCAGGGCGTTGGTATTCGCGCTGTTGCGGGCGAGAAAACCGGCTTTGCCTATGCTGATGAAATTGTCTTGCCAGCGCTTATGCAAGCGTCCGGTGCGGCACGGGCCATTGCCCGTCAGGGTCAGTCGGGCAGCCTCTCTGCCTGGACGCGTCGAGCGCCGGAAGCGCTCTACGTTGCCACGGATCCCATGACCAGCCTCGATGCGGGTGAGAAGGTCGATCTGCTGCGCCAGATCGATGCCTACGCGCGCTCCCTGGACCCGCGCGTGAGCCAGGTGATGGTGAATCTGGCTGCCGTGCATGAAACCGTGCTGATCGCGGCTGTCGATGGCGACCTGGCCGCTGATATTCGCCCTCTGGTGCGACTGTCGGTGACCGTGATCGCGGAGCAGAACGGACGGCGGGAGCAGGGTAATGACGGCGGCGGTGGGCGCTTTGTCTATCGGGAGCTGTTGGAGCATTCCACCTGGCAGCGCTTTGCCGATGAAGCGGTGCGGCAGGCGCTGGTTAATCTCGACGCGGTCGATGCGCCGGCAGGTACCATGCCGGTCGTGCTCGGCCCCGGCTGGCCGGGCGTGCTTTTGCACGAAGCGGTTGGGCACGGACTGGAAGGCGATTTCAATCGCAAGGGCACCTCAGCCTACGCCGGGCGCATCGGTGAGCAGGTGGCAGCCCGGGGTGTCACCATCGTTGACAATGGCACCATGGCCCAGCGCCGTGGTTCCCTGAGTATTGACGACGAGGGCACGCCAACGGGCAATACGGTGTTAATTGAAGACGGCATTCTCAAGGGCTACATGCAGGACAAGATGAACGCGCGGCTTATGGGCATGGCCCCGACCGGTAACGGTCGCCGCGAGTCTTTCGCACATTTGCCCATGCCCCGCATGACCAATACCTACATGCTGGCGGGCGAGCATGCTCCGGAGGACATTATTGCTTCCGTGGACAAGGGACTCTACGCGGTCAACTTCGCGGGTGGTCAGGTGGACATTACCTCCGGGCGCTTCGTGTTTTCTGCCAGCGAGGCCTATCTCATCGAGGGGGGTAAGATCACGCGCCCCGTGCGCGGTGCTACCCTGATCGGCAACGGGCCGGACGCCATGACCTGCGTGAGTATGGTCGGCAACGATTTACAGCTGGATGCCGGTATCGGCGTGTGTGGCAAGGAAGGTCAAAGCGTTCCGGTAGGTGTCGGCCAGCCGACGCTAAAGCTGGATGAGCTGACCGTTGGCGGAACGCAGGCCTGAGCGGTGATCGCTGGCCCGGTTAATCGCGCTCAGACGCCGGTGGGTGGCAGCGGGCTGGTCTCATCCAGGGCGCGCAACATACGAAACAGCTTGCGCGCTGAAGCAGGCGCTTTACCGGCCTTTTGTTCACGTTGCGCATTACGCAGCAGTTGGCGTAGCGCCTGGCCGTCAAGATCATCCCGGGCGGCGAACAAGGGTCCCAGGGCGTCATCCCCACGCTCCAGCAAATGGTCCCGCCAGGCTTCGGCTCTGTGATGCTGGGCCGTCAATCCTTTGGCAGCGTCCTCGCGGGCCTGCAGCGCCGCTTGCACCTCATCCAGATTGCTTTGGCGCAGACGCTTGGCCAGAAACCCCAGCTGGCGCTTGCGGGCCACGTGCGATTTGATGCGCCGTGCGAACTGGATTTCCTCCAGCACGCCGGGCTCCAGCGGCAGGTCCAGCAGGACCGTTTCGGGCAGTTCGCTCAGTTTTTTGCCCAGGGCAAACAGCTCCTTGGCTTCCCGCTTGAGCTGGCTTTTGCTGACCGTATCGGGTGCTGGCGGTGCCGAACGCTGGCGCTTTTTCATGCTCAACAAACCTTGGCGGCGCCAGACCGCGCCGATTGGATATCAAATGAACGAGAAGCATAACCCAGAAAGCGCTCTGCCTGATCGGGAACGACATTACCTGGAACTGGAGGAGCGCGTTAGGGCAGCGCTGGAGCGTGCCCGGGCCGGTGGTGCAGACGGGGTGGAAGTCACTGCCAGCGTACAGGGCGGACTCAACACCACGGTGCGGCTCGGTGAGGTGGAAACCATCGAACATAACCGCGACCGGGGCCTGTCCGTGACCGTGCTGCTGGGTGACCGGAAGGGTCATGCGAGCTCCGGTGATCTCAGCGACGCCTCGCTAGCCCAGTGCGTGGAACGCGCGCTGGATATCGCCCGCTACACAGAGGGTGACGCCTGTAACGGACTGCCGGATCCCGAGCGTCTGGCTACGGCGACCCGGGAGCTTGATTTGTGGCACCCGCAAGCGCTGGAGCCTGAGGCTGCGATTGCCTATTGCCAGGCTATTGAGGCTGCCGGCCGGGCTGATGCGCGGATTACCAATTCGGAGGGTGGTTCCCTGTCCTCGTCCTGGGGCCTCAGCGTGCTCGGCAATAGTGCCGGCTTTCTGGGTCGCAGTGAGGGTACCCGCTATGGTCAGAGTTGCGTGCTGATCGCCGGCGAAGGCGAGGGCATGCAGCGTGACTACTGGTTCGATTCACGCCGCGCCATGGCGGATCTGGAAGCGCCGGAGGCGACCGGTCGGCGGGCGGCGGAGCGGACGGTGGAGCGACTCCATGCGCGCAAGATTAGCACCTGCGAGGCGCCCATACTGTTCACGCCGGAACTGGCGCGCACACTGCTTGGGCATCTGGTGGGCGGGATTTCCGGCGGCGCGCTCTACCGCAATGCTTCATTTCTCAAGGATGCGCTGGGCGAGCGCCTGTTTCCCGAGTGGCTGCACGTGGTGGAACGACCGGAATTGCCCCGCGCGGCGGGCAGTACCTGCTTTGACGCGGAAGGGGTCGCCGTCCAGGACCGACCGATAGTTGAAGCGGGCGTATTGCAGGGCTACGTGCTCTCCACCTATTCGGCCCGGCGTCTGGGCATGGAGACCACGGGTAATGCCGGTGGCGTACACAACCTGTGTCTGGAAGGCGATTCGGTTCCGGCGGCCGAGTTACTGGATCGACTGGGTACCGGTCTGCTGGTCACCGAGGTGATGGGTCAGGGCGTGCGCATGGTGAGCGGAGACTATTCACGGGGCGCGGCCGGCTTTTGGGTAGAGCACGGAGCAATTCAGTATCCGGTTGAAGAAATCACCATCGCCGGCAATCTGCGCGACATGTTCCGTGCGGTGACCGCGGTAGGTGACGATGTGGATGATCGGGGCAATATTCACTGCGGCTCCATGCTGCTCGGACCCATGACCATCGCCGGCAGCTGAACTTCAGGTCAGGACAATCTCCGTGCGCACCG
>JABSSV010000374.1 GCA_013213875.1 Lysobacterales bacterium | reverse complement strand
TCCTGACAGGCTGCAATTTTAGGGATTTGACTGGTCGTGTATGGCATCACCCCAGTGAGCAATTGGTACAAGATCAAACCCAAGGGCCAGACATCAGCATTTTTACCGTGCGCTTCGTGTCGCACTATTTCTGGCGCACGCCAAATCGCTGCTCTTCGTCAATCATGACCAGGCCGAGCCGATCAAACTTAACATCACGCTGAATCAGGCGATGGGTGCCAATGGCGATATCAACGGTGCCCTTGGCAATCCGTTCCAATGCCTCGTTGGTCTCTTTCTGGCTGCGAAAGCGGGACAGGATCTCCACTTTGACCGGCCAGTCCGCAAGGCGATCGGTAAAATTCTGATAGTGCTGCTGGGCCAGCAGCGTGGTGGGCGCCAGAAATGCCACCTGCTGACCGCCCTGAACCGCGATAAAGGCGGCGCGCAGCGCAACTTCCGTCTTGCCAAAGCCCACATCGCCACAGACCACCCGGTCCATGGGGCGCTGGGCGGCCATGTCCGCACGCACCGCTTCAATGGCCTGTAATTGGTCCGGCGTTTCCTCATAGGGAAAGGTGGCGGCAAACTCCGCATAAAGACGTTCGTCGATGGGAAAGGCGTGGCCCTCGCGCGCCTCGCGCTGGGCGTAGAGATCAAGAAGTTCGGCGGCCACATCGCGCACCTTCTCGGCTGCCTTGCGTTTGGCCTTGGTCCACTGCTCGCCCCCCAGTGCGTGCAGGGGCGCGGTCTCCGGCGCAGCGCCCGTGTAGCGACTCACCAGATGCAGGGACGCTACGGGCACATAGAGTTTGTCGTCCTTGGCATAGCCAATGGCCAGAAACTCGGCCCGGCGTTGATCGACCTCCAGCGTCTGCAGCCCAAGGTAGCGCCCCACACCATGGTCTTCGTGCACCACCGGCGCGCCTTCTTCCAGGTCCGCAAGGCTCCGGATAATGGCCTCCGGGTCGCGCTCCTCACGCTTCAGGTCCGTGCTTTGTCGCGCGCGCGATCCAAACAGCTGTTGCTCGGTTAACAGCGCCAAAGACGGTTCGATTAGAAAACCGCTTTCAATCGGCAGCACGGTGATATTCAGGCGTTCCTCACTGGCCAATGCATCGGCAAATGAGTCCGTTCGCACCGGGCGAATAGCGAAAGCACTGAGCGTATCCAGCAGGGCTTCCCGGCGGCCGGCCGTATCAGCAGCGAACAGGACTTTGCCGGGCCATTGCTCAAGAAATGCCTGCAGGGCGGCGCTGGCCTCCTTGCCGCGCTCGTGAATGGCCAGGTCCGGCGCCAGAGCCGTCTGGAATTCTTGCATGGGCCCGGAGTCGGCGGGCCCCAGCTGCAGGCGGAGGCTGCCTTGGAGTGGCTGCAGGATATCGTTCAGATCAAAAAACAGCTCAGCGGGATCCAGCACCGGGCGCTGCACATCGAGCCGCCGCTGTTCCCAGCGGTCCAGGGTCTGTGCGGCGAATGCGGCCATGGCCTCCGCTACGCCGTCTTGCATGACCACCGCCGGCGCACCCGGCAGGTAGTCAAGCAGGGATTCGGTCTGCTCAAAAAACAGCGGCAGATATTGTTCCAGGCCCTGCGGATGCAGGCCGGCGCGCAAATCCTGATACAGCGGCACGTTGCGCATATCGACGTCGAAACGCATGCGCAGCGCCCGCCGCAGGCGGTTCAGGTCCGCCGGATCCGAAGGGTACTCGCGTGCCGGTAGTAGCTGGAGCCGGTCCAGCTCGCCGGTAGAGCGCTGGGAATCCGCATCGAAGGTGCGCAAGGTCTCGATTTCATCATCAAACAGGTCGATACGGATCGGCGCGCTCACGCCGGTGGGAAACAAATCCACCAGGGCGCCGCGGATGGCGAACTGTCCCGATTGATAGACCTGATCGACCGCCTCGTAGCCCGCCTG
>JABSSV010000373.1 GCA_013213875.1 Lysobacterales bacterium | reverse complement strand
TGTTCGATTTGCCCCAGGGAGGAGAACAGACGCATCACCAGCTGCAGGCTGGACATCTCCATGCTGAACACCGCCACCGGGATTTCACTCTTGATGGCCGCGTTCTCTGCCAGGTTCATGGCCAGCGTGGTCTTACCCATGGCCGGTCGCCCCGCGATAATGACCAGGTCGGAGTTCTGCATTCCGGCGGTCTTCTTGTCCAGATCATGAAAGCCGGTGGGAATGCCTGTGATATCGCCCTTGTGCGCCACCAGCTCCTGGATGCGCTCGAAAGCGTCATCTACCGTTTGCTGCACAGACACAAAGCCCTGCCCGGCCCGCTGCCCCCGCTCGGCCACACCGAAAATGGCGCGCTCGGCCGCTTCCAGCAGCTCCTTGCTGTCCCGTCCATCGGACGCATAGGCATCACCAGCCATGCGCGTGCCGATTTCCAGCAAGGCGCGCAGGATGCTTTTCTCCCGCACGATGTCTGCATAGGCTTTCACATTTGCAGCGCTGGGCGTGCTGTTGGTCAATTGCAGGATGTAGGCGCCGCCGTCCACCCGGTCGCTCAGCCCGTTGCTATCGAACCACTCGGTCACCGTGATCGCATCGCAGGGCGAGCCGGACTCATTCAGCTCGACCACCGCCCGGTAGATGAGACGGTGATCTTCGCGATAGAAATCTTCTTCAGCGACCCGATCGGCCACTTCCTCAAAGCTGTGCTCGGCCAGCAGGAGACCACCCAGCACCGCTTGCTCAGCCTCTAGCGAGTGAGGCGGAACCTTTAACTGCTCAACGGTGGCCAGCTTGGCTTCGGGCATTTCATCTTTATTATCGGTGCCGGCGCGGGGCCGGGAAGTTTTGCGACCCGGGAGGCCCCGGGTCGCGACGTGCTATCAGCATAGCACGCGCCGAAGCGCGCGCGAGCTTGTCTTACTCGGCAGTCTCAGCGTCGTCCGCAGAGGCCTCCATGACCTCCGCGTCAGCCACATCCTGCGCCGCTTCTTCAGCAACCGCAGCGGCTTCCGCCTCTGCCTGTGCTTCAGCCAGGGCCACGATGTCGTCTTCGTTGACGATGACCTGAATTTCCGTGGTCACATCAGCATGCAACTGCACCATGACCGCGTAAGCGCCGGTGTTACGGATCGGACCTTCGCCCATGACCACTTCGCTCTTGTTGAGCGCAACGCCGGTCGCTTCAACCGCCTCGGCGACTTCACGCGGGCCGATGGAGCCGAACAGCTTACCTTCGTCGCTAGCGTTGGCATTCAGCTTCAGAACTACTTTGCTCAGCTCGGCTGCGCGGGTTTCGGCGGCAGACAGCTTTTCATTGGCCGCTGCTTCCAGTTCCGCACGGCGGGACTCGAACATGGCCACGTTCTCTTTCGTGGCCGGCAGGGCAATACCTTTGGGCACAAGAAAGTTACGGCCGAAGCCCGGGCGCACGTTGACCGTGTCCCCAAGGTTGCCGAGTTTGGCGACTTTTTCCAGCAGGATCAGTTTCATAGTTACGTACTCCTGCTTAGTGGTTGTCGGTGTATGGCAGCAGGGCGAGGAAACGGGCGCGTTTGACGGCCGTGGCCAGCTGCCGCTGGTATTTCGCCTTGGTGCCGGTGATGCGGCTCGGTACCACCTTGCCGGATTCACCCACGTACTGCTTCAGCAGATTCAGGTCTTTGTAATCGACCTCGGTGATGCCTTCTGCGGTGAAGCGGCAGTATTTTCTACGACGGAAATGACGGGCCATTATGCGCTCTCCTCACTGGGGGCCTCGGCCGCTGGCTCAGCGGGGGATTCCGCTTCCGCCGGTTTGGCTGAGGGCTTGTCTGATTTACGACCGGCATCGCGCTCGCTCTGGGCCCGGTCCTTCTCTTCCTTCGCTTTCAGAATCGGTGACTGATCTTCCACCGCCGATTGACGACGGATGGTCAGGTGCCGCAGCACGGCGTCGTTGAAACGGAATACACCTTCCAACTCTTCCAGCGTGTCGGCGTCACATTCCACGTTCATCAGCACGTAGTGCGCTTTATGCAGCTTGGCGATGGAAAAGGCCAGCTGACGGCGGCCCCAGTCTTCCAGACGGTGGATGGCACCGCCCTTGCCTTCAATCAGCGCCCGATAGCGTTCCAGCATGGCAGGCACCTGCTCGCTCTGGTCCGGGTGGACCAGAAAACAGATCTCATAGTGTCTCATTGTTACTCCTTACGGATTTGCCAGCCCGCTCACGCAGGCTTTCAAAGTCTCCCCACAAGCCAGACGCTTTGCGGGTGAGACAAGGATCTCCCCGGACTGGCGCAGTCGCCAGCGGGAAGGCGCGCGATTATAGCAGCGCTGTCAGGGGCTAACAAGCGGCTGCAGCCCAGGAAATCGGCGGCTGCAGCTCACCACACAAAGGGGATCAGCCAGCGCGTTCGTGACCGGTACTCAGCCCATTCCGGATAGCGGCTCATGCTGTACTCTTTTTGCATCATGTTGACCGCAAAAACAGCGCTCCAAACCCAGGCCAAAATCAGGAAGGGGAACCAGTGCCAGACCAGCAGCGCAAAACTCCCGTAAATCATCATCTCACCAAGATAGTTGGGGTGCCGGAC
>JABSSV010000372.1 GCA_013213875.1 Lysobacterales bacterium | reverse complement strand
TTGACCGCCGCCAGCGCCGTGGAGCCGACAAAATTGCCGATAAACACGCCGTCGATAATGCCCGCCGACGTCACCGCGACCATGCCCAGCACGGAGGGAATGGCGTAGTGCAGGAACACGGGAACGATAGGCCCATGGAGCGGGTCACGCGGCGTTGTCATAGTGGCTGACTCATTCACTGGCTCGGCATCCGAGGCGCAAGCCTAACCCATAGCGCCTGCACCGTGCGCAGGAAATGCTGGCTCCGGATCATGCGGCTCAACGGCGCCCTGGTTACGCAAGGCAGGCCCCTGTGCCCGGGGAAAACCGACCACACAGCCTTCACAGTCCATGCACAGCCGGTTCACGGGCGCCGCCGAAAATACGTCTGCGCTAAACATGAGCGCACCTCGTCCGGACGGCCCTGTTGCTCCGGACCCGGACTAAACACAACTGGAGAATTAGCGACATGACATTCCGTAAACCTGCCCTGCTCGCCCTGGCTGCTACCGCCGCCGTTAGCGTTTTCTCAACCGCCTTCGCCCACGACCATGGCAACAAGAAAGACATCGTCGATACGGCTGTAGCCGCTGGCAGCTTCAACACGCTGGCTGCTGCCCTGCAGGCGGCCGATCTGGTCGACACGCTGAAAAGCGCCGGCCCCTTCACGGTTTTCGCTCCGACCGATGATGCCTTCGCGAAACTGCCGGCCGGTACGGTGGAAACGCTGCTGAAGCCCGAGAACAAGGACCAGCTGGTAGCGATTCTGACCTACCACGTGGTCAGCGGTAAGGTCATGGCAGCCGACGTGGTGAAGCTGGACTCAGCGACCACGGTAAACGGTCAGGACGTGACCATCACGGTTGACGGCGGCACGGTGAAGGTGAACGACGCCACCGTCACGGCCACGGACATCATGACCAGCAATGGCGTGATCCACGTGATCGACTCGGTCATTCTGCCGCAGTAACACTGCCGCCGCAGAAAGACGTGGAAAAGCCCGCCCACCGGCGGGCTTTTTTTATGGGCGAGTGCTTCCAGGCCAGATCGCATCCAGCGACACGGCGCCCGGCGCAATCGCACCCTGAGCCTGCAGCGCGTCAACCACGCGGTTCAACGCTGCAGCAGGTCGCCGCCAACTGCCGGACCAGCGCACGGCCTGCAGCCAGGCTGCAACTTCTGACTCCTGCAAGCCATAGCGCGCGGCCAGTTCAGCAGCAGCGTTTCTACGCCTTTGTAAGCGCCAGGCGCAGGCCACCACTCCGTCCAATAGCGGGCGCCAGAGCTCACGAAAGCGCACATAGGCCTGCGGACGGACGCTCATTAAAAAGGCCGGCCAGGGCGCCGCGCGTATGCCGATGCGTCGAAACTCTCCCGCATCTACCAGTGGCTGGGTCATGGTCTTTTCCCACAGAAAAACCTCAGCTTCGGAACGAACGAAAGCCTGGCGGGCTCCGGCCAGAGACCCGACGGTATGAAACCGCATATGCTCAAGACTGAACCCCCGCGCCAACGCGTCCACGATGGCAATAAGATGAGAGCCGGAACCCTCACGACTGATCGCGACGGTACGCCCGGCCAGGTCGCTGACGTGTTCAATGGCACTGCCCGCTGGCACGTGAATGCCCCACTCCAAGGGCGTGGACACATAAACCTTCAGCAGCCGGTTACCACTGCCGCGAAGTACATCCAGTACTGCGCCCTCGGTGAGCAGCAATGCCGCATCGACTTCCTGCTTCGCCAAAGCCGCGCACATAGCGCCGGTACCGCCCGGCACTTCCTGAAATGCCAGTTTCAGTCCCAGTTCCTGGTACAGGCCTTCCCGCGCCGCCAACTCCCAGGGATAGTTAAAGTGTTCCGGTACTCCGGCAATTCGTAACGACTTCATCGCGTCCTCCCAAGCGCCCAGTATAGGCAAGGTGGGCTATGATCAGGTGGTCTTCTTCTATCGAGCATGCCATGCGCCTTCGATTACTGGTCCTTTTCCTTCTGAGCTGCGGTCTGTTGCTGGGCCCCTTCGCCCAGGCTGACTCGGATCCGGCCGTCACCGTGGCTGATCCCAACGTGCCGCTGGTGCAGCTGGATGTCATGCTGATGCCCATGACCGCAGCGCAACTGCGTGTGGAGGCAAGCGCCTGGCAGGATGAGCTGCAAAAAACCGCTCAGGCCTTTGCTGATCTTGAGCTGCGTATGCTGCAGCGTGAGCAGGAGGAAAGCACGCCCGAGCGCCAGGCAGCCAATGAGGCGGATCTGGCCCGGTTGATCGAACTGGCCCGGGAGCGCGAAAGTCGCATCAAGCGCCTTACCCGCGTGCTCGACCAAATCACGCGCAAGGAAGGGCTGGATAAAGAACGCAAGGAACCTCCGGATGTTGCCTCCATGCGTCGCTACATTGCCAGCGTCAATGGCATGCGCTCTG
>JABSSV010000371.1 GCA_013213875.1 Lysobacterales bacterium | reverse complement strand
GGCTGCGGCATGGCCTCGGCCGGGCCCGCGAGGACAAACCGCTTCTCAGGCGGCCACAATCCCGGGAGCAGAGACCTGCCCCGTCTGCCAGCAAGCGCCGCCTTGGCCCGCTGCCCACGGTGACCGGTAATGGCAAAGCGATGGGCCTCATCGCGGATTTGCTGAATTAAATGTGAGGCCGGTGACTCCGGCCCGGGGATGAAACTGCGCGCTGGCTGCTCAAGAATCCACTCCTCATGGCCGGCTCGCCGACTCGGTCCCTTGGCCACCCCCATGAGGGGCACCTCACTGAGCCCCAGCTCAGCCAGGATCTCGCGGGCCTGCGTTACCTGTCCCTTACCCCCATCAACGATCAACAGGCCAGGTAGCTCGCCCTGCTCTTCCTGTACGCGCCGATAGCGGCGTTCCAGCACCTGGCGCATAGCCGCATAATCATCGCCCGGGGTGATATTGCGCAAATTAAAACGGCGATAGAGCGACTTCACCGCGCCCTGCTGGCCAAATACCACGCAGGACCCCACGGTCTGATTACCGGCCGTGTGGGAAATATCAAAGCATTCCAGCGTCGCGGGCGCCTCTTCCAGCTTCAACAGCTCGCGAAGCGCCTCGAATTGGGCCGAAATGCGGGCATCAGAAGCCAGGTTGAGCCGCAGCGCATCCTGGGCGTTGCGCCGCGTTAGTTCCAGCCACTGGCGGCGCTCCCCGCGCGGCGCCGCCTGCAGGCGCACCTTGCGACCGGCGCGCTCGGAAAAGGCTTCCGCATAGAGGTCCTGCTGAATCAAACGGTGCGATAGCAGCAGATCCGGTGGCGGCGTGCGCTCGCGGTAAAACTGCCCCAGGAAGGCGGCCATCACCTGTTCATCTTCCACCCCGGCCGTGTGGGCGGGAAAGTAGCTGCGCTGGCCCAGGTTGCGCCCGCCCAGAAAGGTCATGACCTGCACGCAGGTTTGATCCTGTTCCCGCACCATGGCCAGCACATCAATATCACCCGTGCCGTGTGACACAAACTGCTGGGACTGCATTTTTTTCAGCGTATTAATCTGATCTCGATACATGGCCGCCTGCTCAAACTGAAGCGCTGCCGAGGCACGCTCCATACGCTCGATCAGTCGTCCTATCACCTGCTGGCTTTGCCCACGCAGAAATAACAGGGCGTCATCCACCTGAGCCTGATAATCCACGGGACTGACCAGATCGACACAGGGCGCGCTGCAACGCTTGATCTGATAGTGCAGACAGGGGCGCGTGCGGTGCGCATAAACCGTGTCCTCACAGTTGCGCACCCGAAAGGTTTTCTGAATCAGATTGATGCTCTCGCGCACGGAACTGGCCGATGGATAAGGCCCCAGATAGGTGCGGTCTTTCTGACGTCGACCACGATGAAAGGCGATACGGGGAAAGGTGTGATCCGTGGTCATGACAATCCACGGGTAGCTCTTGTCGTCACGCAGCAGCACGTTATAGCGTGGCCGATGAGCCTTGATCCACTCGTTTTCCAACAGCAGGGCTTCGCTTTCGCTCCGCGTCAGTGCCGTATCGATGTGCGCAATCCGACTCACCATGCGCATGATACGGCTGCCCTTGGGGCGTGCATCGAAATAGCTGGCAACGCGCTTGCGCAGGTTGGCTGCCTTACCCACGTAGAGCACCGTACCCGCCTCGTCCCGGGACAGGTAGACGCCGGGCCCGGTACTGCGCTTGCG
>JABSSV010000370.1 GCA_013213875.1 Lysobacterales bacterium | reverse complement strand
GTGCTGGTACCGGCGCCTGATCTGGTGTGGGTACTGTGGACCAATGTGCTGGCGGGCAGTCTGGTCATGTTCGGCCTGCGCGCGCTCTACTACGCCCTGTTTGAGGAAGGTGGTGTGCCCGCCAGTCTGACCGGCACGGCAGTGGGTATTGTTTCTGTAGTAGGTTACACGCCGGATGTATTTGTTAATTACTTTGGCGGCGTGATCCTCGATGCCTCACCGGGTTTGGCGGGCCACCAGAATCTGTTCCGCTTTTTCGCGGCCTTTGCCTTGCTGGGCTTGTTGGCTGCCGCTGTTCTCGAGCGTTTGCTGGCGCGCCGCCGTGCTATCGCGTCCCGGCAGAATTTGGGATAATCGCCGCTATCTTCAGCTACTACGGCCAATGGACGTAACCATGAATCTAAGCAAGCGAAATGCGCTGATCTTTCTTTGTCTGACCCTGGCATCGGTCCAGTCTGTCTTTGCACAGGACAAGATCGTGATGAAAAGCGGTGATGTGATCACCGGAAAAATTTCTCTCATCGACGGCGATGACGTCTACATCGAGCCCAGCTACGCCAGCGAGTTCGCGGTCGACTTAGCCGAGGTCGAGACCATTGAACTCAGTGAGTCTTTTGAGACCGAGTTGGACGACGCCACAGTGATCGACGCGCAGCTCGGGGTGAATGCCGCCGGTGAGCAGGTCGCGATTGTCGATGGTGTGGAACGGCCCATCGTACTGACGGACATTGCGCGCTCTTCCAAACCGGATGAGTATTTCGACTGGGGTGCCAACGTAGATTTCAACTCCACGGTCAACAGCGGTAATACCGATTCACGCAACACGCTGCTGTTCGCGGCCGGTAATTTGAAAGTCGGTGATCATCGTCATCTCGGTGACCTGACCTTCCGCCGCGAGGAAACGGACGGTATCGATACCAAGAAGCAGGATCTGCTGAACTACGCCTACAACTGGATTTTTGCTGATCCCTGGTACATGGGCGGATCCTTCTCCTACGAGCGCGACCCCATTCGCGAGCTGGACCATCGCTACACGGCTGGTCTGCTGTTCGGCCGCGACCTGTTTGATGACGCGCACCGTTTCCTGACCTTCTCCATCGGCGTTGGCTATTCCGATGAGGAAGTGGCAGGTGTTTCCGAGAGCGGTGCGGTAGGCCTGTGGATGCTGCGTTACACGCAGAAGCTCTGGGATGGCGTGGAATTGTTCCATAACCAGAACTTTACCCAGCAGTTTTACGGGGTCGATAACCTGATCCTGAAAACCACCACCGGCCTGCGCTTCGATATCATTGACGATCTCTACGCCAATGTCTCGCTGCGCTATGACTATGAAACGGATCCGGCAGCCGGCGCTTCCAAAGACGATTCCACGCTACAGTTTGGTATCGGCTACTCCTTCTAGGAAACAGTGTCTGTCATGAGCCTGGAAAGCCCGCGCTTCTGGCGCGGGTTTTTTTATGCGCGGGACCGGCAAAAAAGTCCGTAGATTCGTCTCTGGGTTCTTTTATCGCGAGCCAATGCCTTTTATGCTGTGCGTCCCATATTTATAACTCCAGGGACAATCCCATGAGCGAACACAGCCTTAAGCCAGGCGTAGTGACCGGCGACGGTTACCGCACCCTCGTCGAGGCCGCCAAAGCCGGCGGTTACGCACTGCCCGCCGTCAATGTGGTCAGCACCAATAGCCTCAACGCGGTCATGGAAGCCGCGGCCAAAGCCGGTTCTGACGTCATTCTGCAGCTTTCCAACAGCGGCGCCGCTTTCTACGCCGGCGCGGGTATGCCCGATGCCTTCACGGCCAAGGTGCAGGGCGCCGTTGCCGCGGCCCAGCATGCTCACCTGCTGGCCGAGCATTACGGTATTTGCGTGGCCATGCACACGGACCATGCCAACAAGCCCCTGATACCCTGGGTTGAGGCCATGCTGGATGAGGGCGAGAAATACTATGCGGCGCATGGCAAGCCTCTGTTTAGCTCACACATGCTGGATCTGTCAGCGGACCCCATCGAATTCAACCTGTCCGAGTGCGAGCGC
>JABSSV010000037.1 GCA_013213875.1 Lysobacterales bacterium | reverse complement strand
CCGTGCCGGCATAGCTCAGCTGGTAGAGCAACGCATTCGTAATGCGTAGGTCGGGTGTTCGAGTCACCCTGCCGGCACCATTTCTATTTCCATATCGCACCGACTCAGCGCTGAATTGGCTCATGAGAACCGCCTCTAACAAGATGCGGTTGACTGCCTGTTCACTGTGCAGCGAAAAAATTGCTGAGCGTTGATTCGATAGGGTGTAAAACTCAAGCTAACGTTTTGGTCTTTCGTAAACCGGGCTGTTTGCACGGTTCATGCTGTTGGCACGGATTGGGCGTCATCACCGGTGTTTCAGCGCTGAACTATGCAGTAAGGTTTCGCCGGCTTGCTTCTCAGCAGCAAGCGCTAGCGCATCACTTCAAAAAATGCCCGGGCGCGTTCTGAAGCGTCCATGGCGGTGCGCACGGATACGTCATGGTCGTGCAGATCCAGCAGAATCAGGGGCCGATCGATGCGGAATTCCGAATACTCAACCTTGCTGGCTTCGCCGTGCTCCCCGGGAACAACCGTGTGGAACGTGAAATACGCATAGTTATCGCGGATCGTCACCTGCAGTCCTTCGCGCAGCGCGCGTGCCTGCTTGAAGATCAGCAAGTCGGCGTCAGCGCCAGCACAGGTGCCTGAGCAGTGCACGCCGTTGAGTGCAAGGTCCATTCTCAGCTCATGTTGGCTTGCCGCCTTACTGGTCAGCGTCAGTTCGCCATCCACTCGCCCAACCTGCCTAAGCGCGTCAAATTCGCAGGGATCATTGCAACTGAAGGTGACCTTGCCGGCTGGCCCCTTAACCTCGACCTCATAGCGGTGCTTTTCGGCCTTATCGGCGCCGGCGCTCAGGCTCAGGAGCAGCAGGCAGGTGCCCAGTAACATGCTTTTCGTTATACGCATCAGCCGATCATAGCGGCATTGGACAGGCTCGAAAAGGGCGCTCGGCCTGACTGCAAACCTCCATGCCTGAGCCCTGGCGGTCAGCCCGGCAATCGGTCAGCACTCGAGGTCATCCAAGATGCCTGCGCGCTCGCGGCGTGATGCCGCGCCACAGTCGGTTTGGATTTGGCTCGGGCAGGGAAGTCACTCCTGCTGCAGACAGCGCTCCAGTAGGGGAGCGGTCCGAACTGCACCTGCGTGAAATCCATGAAGGCGCGCAGCCTGGCAGACCCATATTGGGTCTCTGGATACAGGGCATATCGCTTCATGCCAAAGCAAGGCTCATCATCTAGTGCCGCGAGTCGCTGGCCTTTTTCCCGCGCGCAGCGCGTGTTTCTTTTGTAGCCCCTTGGGGCGTAACCGGCGGCGCGTCATGTTGGGGCGCACGGGTGGTAGGTCCGTCCCATAAGCCATAGCAAAGTCCTGGGATGCTGTGTGCTGATGGTCTGCCTTCTGCCTCCTGTCTTCTGCCTTCTCTTGCCGGTGTCCTGAGCGCCTTGACCGGCCGTGCTTTGTGCTCTAGCGTAGCGGGTCTTCGCTTATTAGCAAAACCCACTTTTTCTTGGGGGATATCATGCGTCTACGTTGGCTTTCGGGGTCTGCTGCAGTACTGCTATTTTTTACTTCGGCACCGGTGTTGGCTCAGAGCGTAGCGGTGACTTTTGGTCCCGTGCCGGAGGGCATTCCCCTGCTGGGCCGGACCGGCCTGTTGCTTCTTGTCTTGGCGCTGGCGCTGCTGGCGGCCTGGCGTTTGCGCCGGGCGGGGCCTTATCTAGCCGCGGCGGTGTTGCTGCTGGGTGGCGGCTTACTGGCGGGCGGTTCCGGTGCGTGGTTGATGGGGCAGGCACGGGCCGTGGTAGCGGCGGCGGAGTGGGCGTTGTCCGAGCATGATGGTGCGCTGCGGGTGACGGAGTTCCCTGCCCTACTGAGTAATGATTTGCCGCGGGCGCAGGAGCTGACGCGTATGCAGGCCCAGTGTGCGGCGGGCGAGTCTGCCTCGCGCACGGGCAGCTGTGGGCTGGGTACGGTGCTGGCGGCGGCGGGTGGCTCCTGTACGCTGGATCTGCTGTGTGCGCTTTCGCCGGATACGGGTGCTGAGGAAGGCGCGGGCGCTGCTACGGGCGCTCCTACCGGTGATGGCAGGGGTGAAGGCGCGGACGGGACAGATCCTGCGCTGGCGTTCGGTGCTGCGCTGGGGCACCGATCGCCGTGGTCCGGAGGGGATAAGGCCAGGCCGCAGGCACCGCTGAGGCCCTTTGCTGCGTCCAACGCGACGACATTTGGCGCGCAGCAGGTGATCAGCTCCGCTGCCGATGGGGCTTTTGATGTCGCCACGGCGGATCTGGACGGTGATGGGGATCTGGACGTGCTGTCGGCGTCCCGATTCGATAACAAGATCGCCTGGTACAAGAACGATGGTGCGGGCAGTTTTGGTGCGCAGCAGGTGATCAGCACCGATGCTGATGGGGCCTATAGCGTGGCCACGGCGGATCTGGACGGTGATGGGGATCTGGACGTG
>JABSSV010000369.1 GCA_013213875.1 Lysobacterales bacterium | reverse complement strand
GTGCTGGGCGAAGGGTGTCGCGGACATCTGAGCAAGCAGCTCATCAAACGCTTTGAGCTGGATCAGGACGCCGACCCGCAAACCTATGGCATCGGCATGAAAGAGCTGTGGAAGGTTGCGCCCGGCAAGGCAACGCCCGGCAAGGTACAGCACACCATGGGCTGGCCGCTGGACCCGGCGATCTACGGCGGCAGCTTTATTTACCATCTGGATGACGACCGCATCGCCCTGGGCTTTGTGTGCGGCCTCGATTACGCCGATCCGGATTTTGTACCTTTCGAGGCGTTCCAACAGCTGAAGCACCATCCGAAGGTGCGTGATCTGCTGGAGGGCGGTGAAATCATCTCCAGCGGCGCACGTGCGCTGGTAGAGGGAGGCTTTCAGTCCCTGCCGCGCGTTGAGATGCCCGGCGCGCTTTTGATTGGCGACGCCGCAGGCCTGCTGAATGTGCCGAAGATCAAAGGCACCCACCAGGCGCTGCGCTCCGGCATGCTGGCGGCGGAGCACTTGCACGGACAGAAGTCTGCGGCCGGTTTTGATGCGGCGCTGCGAGCCTCACCCGTAGTGGAAGAACTGCACAAGGTGCGCAACATCCGCCCCGGCTTTAACAAGGGCCTGTGGCGCGGCCTGCTCACCGCGGCCGTGGAAACGGTCACCGGCGGTCGCCTGCCGCGCACGCTGAATAATCACGCCGACCACACGCAATTGGTGCGCCGCGCCGATTATCATGCGCCGGACCGGCACTGGGTCGACCGTGCCCTGCCCCCGCGCGACCGTCTGGCCTCGGTTTACTTTGCGGCCACGGAACATGATGAGGATCAGCCGGTGCACCTGCAGATCCTGGAGCCGGATATCTGCATTACCCAGTGCCTGGAAGAATTCGGCAATCCCTGTACCCGCTTTTGCCCCGCGCATGTGTACGAAATGGTGGAGGAAGAGCAAGGCAAACGCTTGCAGATCAACAGCGCCAACTGTGTGCACTGCAAGACCTGTGACATCAAGGACCCGTACCAGATCATTAACTGGGTGACGCCTGAGGGCGCTGCGGGACCCAACTACCAAAACATGTAAGGAATCATAGATTCCGGAGGACGCTTCATGAAAATACTGGTCGGCATTAAGCGCGCCGTGGACTATAACGTCCGCATCCGCGTGCGTTCGGACGGCAGCGGGGTGGAAACGGACGGGGTCAAAATGAGTATCAACCCCTTCGATGAAATCGCTCTGGAAGAGGCACTGCGCATTAAGGAAGCGGGCAAGGCCAGCGAGGTCATCGTGGTCTCGGTCGGCGGTCAGGATGTGCAGCAGCAACTGCGTACAGGCCTGGCCATGGGTGCAGACCGCGCCATTCAGGTAGAGGCAGATTCCAGTACCTTGCAGCCCTTGACCCTGGCTCAGGTGCTGAAGGCGCTGGCCGAGCAGGAAGACGTCGGCCTGGTCATGCTGGGCAAACAGGCCATCGACGATGACAGCAATCAGGTCGGGCAGATGCTGGCCGCCGTCTGGGGTCGTCCGCAAGCCACCTTTGCCTCGAAAGTGGTGCTTGAGGGCAGCACGGCCACCGTGACACGGGAAGTTGATGCCGGCCTGGAAACCATTGAGATCGATCTGCCGGCCGTTATTACCTCCGACCTGCGTCTGAATGAACCGCGTTTTGTGAAACTGCCGGACATCATGAAGGCCAAGCGCAAGCCGCTGGATGTTATCGCCATTGATACGCTTGGCGGTGATGCCGGCCATGCCATTGAGGCTGGACACCATGAGCCGCCGCAGGCACGCAGTCGCGGCATTATGGTGGATGATGCCGGCGCCCTGGTGGGTGAACTGAAAAATCGCGGATTGCTGTAAGGAGATATGACCATGAGTATTTTGATCCTCGCTGAACACGATGGTCAGGCCCTGAACCCTGCCACCGCCAAAACCGTTACCTGCGCCAGCGCCATAGGAGGTCCGATCGACGTTCTGGTCCTGGGTTCCGGTATGGACGCAGTCGCCGCGCAGGCCGCACAGCTGGCCGGTGTACAACGGGTACTGGTGACCGATGCGCCGCATCTGGCCGCACCGCTGGCGGCCAACCATGCGGCCGAACTGGCTGCGGCCGCCGCGGAATACGACCACGTGCTGGGCCCTTCATCGACCTACGGTAAAGACGTGATTCCCCATGCGGCAGCGCTGCTGGGTGTCAATCAGGTTAGCGACATCATGACGGTCGATGGACCGCGCGACTTCAAGCGCCCCATCTATGCCGGCAATGCCATTGTGGACGTCCATGTGCCGGACAACCAGACCGTGGTTGGTACCGCCCGGACCGCTTCCTGGAAGGCGGCAGACCAAAGTGGCGCAGCGACCATTGAGGCCCGCCCGGCGGCCAGCGAAGCCGCGGCCCATACGCGCTATGTTGGGCTGGAATCCGGGGGCGGTGACCGTCCTGACCTGCAGACTGCTGACGTGGTGGTTTCCGGTGGACGCGCACTGGGTAGCAGTGAGAATTTCGACCTGATTTACCGCCTTGCTGACAAGCTGGGAGCCGGTGTAGGCGCTTCCCGAGCGGCGGTCGACGCTGGCTATGTACCCAACGACATGCAGGTCGGACAGACGGGCAAGATCATCGCGCCTGATCTTTACCTGGCCGTAGGTATCTCCGGCGCCATCCAGCACCTGACGGGTATCAAGGATGCGGGTACCATCGTGGCCGTGAACAAGGACGCCGATGCACCCATCTTTGAAATCGCTGACATTGGCCTGGTGGGCGATCTGTTCAGCGTGATACCGGAGCTCGAACAGCTTCTGGATTAGCACAGACTCCGGGCCGGGCTGCTCACGCAGCCCGGCTTAGCCGCATTTTTCTCACCCCGCAGCCAGCACAATTCGGTATGCTTTCGCAGTGTTTTTTAACGCCGCTGCGAAGCAGGAGATCCGGTTGTGACTGAACCCCTATGGCGCCCCAGCCCCGAGCGCATCGCGCAATCCAATTTGGCCCGTTTTCAGGCCCAGGTCACCGCGCCACTCGGGCTGGGTAATGACTATCAGCAACTGCACCGCTGGAGCACGGAGCATCCGGAGGCTTTCTGGACCAGCCTGTGGGATTTCTGTGGTGTTATTGGCGAGCGCGGTGAACGCGTTTTGATTGATGCGGAACGCATGCCCGGCGCGCAGTTTTTTCCAGATGCGAAGCTGAATTTTGCCGAAAACCTCCTGCGCTTTCGGGACGACGCCATTGCTCTGGACTTCTACTGCGAGACCGGCCTGCGCCAGCAGTTGAGCTTCGCCGAACTCTATGCGGAGGTGGCACGTACCGCTCAGGCTCTGCGTGATCTGGGGATCGGTCCCGGCGACCGGGTGGCCGGTTTCATGCCCAATGTGCCCCACACGGTAATTGCCATGCTGGCCGCGACCAGCATCGGCGCCATCTGGTCTTCCTGCTCACCGGACTTCGGTCCCGCCGGCGTGCTGGATCGGCTGGGTCAAATTGCACCCCGCGTGCTGTTTTGCGTCGACAGCTATGCCTACGCCGGCAAAGTTCATGACTGTCTGGGCCGCGTCGCAGATATTGCCGCCGGTATTCCCTCTCTGGAGCAGATTGTGGTCTGCCCCTATCTCGAGACGGAAGCCCGCACGGGCGATCTGCAGCAGGCCAGCAGCTATGCGGACTTCACCGCTAACGATGCCAGCGATGTCGACTTCGAACGCCTGCCTTTTAATCACCCGGTCTACATCCTCTATTCCTCCGGCACCACAGGCGTGCCCAAATGCATCACCCATGGCGCCGGCGGCACGCTCTTGCAGCACCTTAAGGAACTGGTGCTGCACACGGACGTTAAGCGCGACGATACGGTGTTTTATTTCAGCACCTGCGGCTGGATGATGTGGAACTGGCTGGTGAGCACACTGGCTACCGGAGCCACCACCGTCTTGTGGGAAGGTTCGCCTTTCCACCCCTCGCCCAACGCCATGTTTGACCTTGCTGAACAGGCCCGCATCACCGTCTTCGGCACCGGTGCGAAAGCCATCTCAGCCTGGGAAAAGGAAGGCCTGAAGCCCCGTGAAAGTCACGATCTTTCCGCCCTTCGAACCCTGCTATCCACCGGCTCGGTGCTGGCGCCGGAAAGCTTTGATTACGTCTATCGCGACATCAAAAGCGACCTCTGCCTGTCGTCCATATCCGGCGGCACGGATATCGTTTCCTGCTTTGCCCTGGGCTGCAGCAATTTGCCCGTATGGCGCGGGGAACTTCAGTGCGTCGGTCTGGGCATGGCGGTAGAGATTCGTCGCGATGATGGCAGCGCGGCGGCTGTTGATGAAACCGGCGAACTGTGCTGCACCGCGCCCTTTCCTTCCATGCCAGTGCAGTTTTGGAACGATCCCGACGGCAGCAAATATCGCGCCGCTTATTTTGAGACTTTTCCTGATACCTGGGCCCACGGCGATTTCGCCAAGCTCACCCAACACGGCGGCGTGCAGATATTTGGCCGATCGGACGCGACGCTCAACCCCGGCGGGGTCAGGATTGGCACGGCGGAAATCTATCGTCAGGTGGAAAAGCTGGAAGACGTGCTGGAGAGTATTTGCGTCGGTCAGGACTGGCAGGATGACGTGCGCGTGGTGCTGTTTGTGCGCCTGCGGGACGGCCTGACACTGGATGAGGCGCTGATCCAGGCCATCAAAGGTACGATTCGCGCCAATGCCACCCCACGCCATGTGCCGGCGAAAATACTGCAGATCAGTGATATCCCACGCACCGTTTCCGGCAAGATTACGGAACTGGCCGTCCGCGACACGATTCACGGGCGCCCGGTTAAAAATACCGATGCGCTGGCCAATCCGGAAGCGTTGCAACTGTTTAAGGACCTGCCGGAGCTGGCCCAGTGAAAAGCACCCTGCCCGGCTATCTCAGTACGCTGCTCATTGGCACCAGCCTATCGCTGAGTGCCGCCGAGTTGGTGCCGGATCCGGCCTTTGAATGTCGGTCCTGTGACGGTCACACTGCACCTGACGCCCGGCCATACGCCCGGCGGCAGTAGCTGGAGCTGGCGCTCATGTGTGGGCCATAGCTGTCGCACCATGGTTTATGCCGACAGTCTGAATCCGGTGTCCGCGCCTGGCTTCAAGTTCAGCGCGCCGCTGGCGGCGCTGCATGGCGGCAGCACCGAAGCGCAGCTCAGGCATAGCGCTGAGCGCTTGCGCAGGCTGGATTGCGACGTGTTGCTGACGCCGCACCCTGCTCAGTTCCAGCTGCAGGCCAAGCTGGCCCAGCGGGAGGCAGACCCGGAATCAGACCCGTTCTACAACCCACAGGCCTGCCAAGAAGCCGCCCATGACGCGGAGCTAAAGTTGCAGGCGCGCCTGGCTGAGGAGCGCAGCGACTAGGTCAGCCCAGTGCCTCATCCAGATCGGCCAGCAAATCTTCCCGATCTTCGATACCCACGGACAGGCGCACCAGATCGTCGCTCATCCCGAGCTTGGCGCGCGTTTCCGGCGGCACGGACGCATGCGTCATGATGGCAGGATGGTTTACCAGACTTTCCACACCCCCCAGGGATTCGGCGAGGGCAAACAGACGCGTGCGCTCCAGCATGGCTTTGGCCGCGCCGAAACCACCCTTGGGCACCAGGCTGACGATACCACCGCCCAGTCCGGACATCTGACGCATGGCCAGCTGGTGCTGAGGATGCGCTGGCAGGCCGGGATAAATCACCCGCTCAATGCGCGCATCAGCTTCCAGCCACTCGGCAATGGCCTGGGCATTTTCACAGGTAGCCCGCATGCGCAAATGCAACGTTTTCAGACCACGAAGGGCCAGAAAGCTGTCAAAAGGCCCCTGAATGGGCCCGACAGAATTGAGTAAAAACCACAGCTCTTCAGCCAGTTCCGCTTCACGCACTACCGCGATACCACCAACGATATCGGAATGGCCGTTCAGATATTTAGTGGCCGAGTGAATGACGATATCAGCGCCCAGTTCCAGCGGCCGCTGTAGCATGGGCGAGGCGAAGGTGTTGTCGACCACCAGCAGCGCGCCGATCTCACGGGCTACCGCTGCCACCGCTTCAATATCCACCAGCTTGAGCATGGGGTTGGTGGGCGTCTCCACCCAGATCATCTTTGTTTCCGGCCGGATGGCCGCACGCAGGGCGTTCATATCATCGAGTGCAGCAAAGCTGAACTGCAGGCCCGCCGAGCGTTCCCGCACACGATGAAACAGGCGGAAACTACCACCGTAGAGATCATCCATGGCCACCACGTGGGCGCCGCTGTCGAGTAGCTCCAGCACCGTGCCAATCGCTGCCATGCCAGAGGCAAATGCGAAGCCCCGGGCACCGCCCTCCAGATCAGCGATGCAATCCTCGTAGGCTTTCCGCGTGGGATTGTGGCTGCGCGAGTATTCCCAACCCTGATGCTCGCCGGGGCTGGACTGGACGTAGGTGGAGGTCGCGTAAATCGGCGGCATGATGGCGCCGGTGGAGGGGTCTGGTTGCTGGCCCGCATGAATGGCGCGCGTGCCCAGACGATAGGCTCGATCTTTACTCATAGCTACTTTTCCTAAGGTGTTCGACGGCGGGTCTTATGCATCCGCGCGACGGCGCAGATAGTGGAGCAGATCAACCCGGGTAATCAGTCCCATAAAGTCATCCCCATCTTTCACGATGGCGACGTAATCCTGATCGAAAATGGGCAGCAGTTCATCAATATCAGCATCTACCTGCACGGCGTGCAGTTCCGTCACCATGGCCTCGCTCACCGGATGCTGGAATCGCTCTTGCTTGCCATACACCGCCAGCAGTACGTCCGACTCATCCAGGATCCCCACTAGCTGGCCCGCCGCGATCACCGGCAGCTGAGACACGTCATAGAGTTTCATGCGCGTGTAAGCGTTCGCCAGAGGCTCGTCAGGACCGACCGTGACCGTATCCTTGGAATGGAAAGGTCGCGCAATCAGATCACGCAGGTCGCCATGCTCTTCCCGCTCCAGAAAGCCCTGATCACGCATCCAGAAGTCGTTGTACATCTTGGACAGGTAGCGATTGCCGGTATCGCAGGCAAAGGTGAGTACGTTTTTAGGCTCGGTCTGGGCCCGGCAATAGCGTAGCGCCGCGGCCAGCAGGGTGCCGGAGGACGAGCCCCCGAGGATACCTTCCCGGCGCAGCAGTTCACGGCCCGCGTCCATACTGTCCCGGTCTGAAATCGCGTAGGCGCTGTGTACGCGCGTGAAGTCGCTGATGGTGGGCAGGAAATCTTCACCAATGCCTTCCACCAACCAGCTGCCGCTTTTCTCTGACAGCGTGCCCTCATTGATGTACTGCGCGAGAATGGAACCTTCCGGATCGGCGAGAACCAGTTCCAGCTCCGGTGCGGCCTCAGCAAAGTAGTTGGAGAGCCCGGTCACGGTGCCACTGGAACCGACACCGAGAACGATGGCGTCCAGTTCACCGCCCATCTGCTGCCAGATTTCCGGCCCGGTCACTTCCTCATGGGCTTTCGGGTTCGCCGGGTTACCAAACTGGTTAATAAAAAAGGCGCCGGGCGTTTCGTCCGCGATGGTTTTAGCCAGATCCTGGTAGTACTCGGGATGACCCTTGGCGACGTCTGAGCGCGTCAGAACCACCTCAGCGCCCATGGCCTTGAGGTTGGAAATCTTTTCACGCGACATCTTGTCCGGAATAACCAGCACCAATCGATAGCCCTTCTGCGCGGCTACCAGCGCCAGCCCCAGGCCCGTATTGCCGGCCGTTCCCTCTACCAGGGTCGCACCGGGCTTAAGTACACCCTCTGCTTCCGCCTGTTCGATCATCTTCAGGCCAATTCGATCCTTGATCGAGCCACCCGGGTTTTGGCTTTCCAATTTGATAAACAGGCGACAGGGGCCCGTATCAAAGGCGCGGGATTCAATAACGGGCGTGTTGCCGATGAGATCAAGAATACTGGCGTGTACGTTCATGTTAAGGGTCCGAAAAAACAGAGCGCCAGTATAGCGCTCATGAGGTGACAGGCGCTTGCCGATACAAAAAAACGACCGGGTTTAACCGGCCGTTTTTTTACCTCCCGCCCTTGGTCTTACACCCGTGGCGCTCAGCAGCGCCCCCGTGTGAGCGTGTTGCTTAGAATCGTTGCACTAGTGCGCCGACGACAGGAGCTGATTGAGCTGGTCTTTAGCGTGCAGCTTCTCTTTTTTCAGCTGGTGCAGCGCCAGGTCATCCATGGGCCGGTTACCGGCCTCAGCCTGGCATACGCGCTTGTCCAGTTCCTGATGCTTGTCATACAAGCGGCGAAATTCCGCACTGCTCTCCAGCATGCTCTCCATCTCACTCTGGCGATGTTCAAACATTGACTTCTCCTTTCAGGCCGCAGATTGCTCTTCCGCGCCCAGCCGTGCAGGCACGACAGGTCACCGAAGGCTTACATCCGGGTGGGTTAAAAGATTGGGAAAGACGAACTATTGTTCGCATGATGCGCAGCGGATTGAACACCGCTGAGGTCATACGCGAAAACCGATTTGGTAGGAATGAAACACCATCTGCTCAATCAGACTACTCCTCAGCCTGCGCGGCATCAAGTCGCTTCGTCACATTGGGCCATTATACGAATATTTATTCGCGAATTATTATTGAATTTTTATCTTGATGAATTCTCTGATTTTTTTATCCAAAGCGTTGTTTTTACGAGTTATCCAATAAGATGACGTCAACCCGACGATTCTTGGCTCGCCCGTCAACCGTGTCATTGCTGTCGATGGGATAGTCCTCTCCCATGCCCACTGCGCTCAAACGACCCGCGGCAACACCCAGGTCTACCAGCGCCGCCTGCACCGCCTCCGCACGCAGCTGCGACAGGCGCATATTTTCCTCTGCGCTGCCCGTACTGTCCGTATGCCCCTCAATCCGAATCATCTTGTCGGGCTCGGTCTGTAGCAGGTCAACCACTTCAACCAGACTGGTCATGCCCTCATCACGCAGACTGGTTGCACCGCTGGCAAAAAGAACGTCACCGAGGGTAACCACGACCCCGCTCTCGGTCTCACGCAGCTGCAGATTTTCCAGCTGACGCTTGAGCGTATCCATCTGCTCCATGGCCAGCTCAACCTCCCGTCTGGCCAGCTGTGCCTCGGAGGCACGCGAGTCAGCCAAACGCCGGGCCTGCGCAGCCTCTTCACGCGCCTGAGCGGCGCGGCGTGAAGACTCTGCTTCCTGCTCTCGTGCTGCGGCGGCCTCAGCGCGACGCCGCTCCGCATCCTCGGCCGTGGCCGCCATCATCAGGCGCGCCTGGGCGGCCTCTTCGCGGGCCTGCTCCGTCTCCAGCTGACTGGCCCGGATCAACATGCGACTGCGCTGGTTTTCAAGCTCGCTGAACGCTGTCTGCAACTGTTCACGCTGGGCCGTTGCACGCGCAATCTGAATTTTTTTCTCCGCCAGATAGAGTTCCTGCTCGCGCACCGTTGACTGGGTCTCCTGCTCCGCTTGACGCAGGGTGCGCTTGGCCTCCGCGAGGCTGGCAGAGCCGTAGCCCTGGAGTTCTTCATCCGCCTCCAGTTGCTCCAACTGCATGCGCACCCGCTCCAGTGCGAGGTCTTTTTTCGGCGCCACCTGACAGGCTGAGAGCGTCACGGCACAGCTCAGCACTGCGGTCATTCGGATCCAATAGCTCATTGCCAATCCTCCCCGTAGGTATCGACCAGGTCTGCCCGCAGCGCCTCGTTGGCCCGACGCAGTTCGTTAACCTTGCGACGCTGGGCCGCCGCCCGTGATTTTTCCAGCGCCAGCATGGCGTTGATCTCAGCGCGCTCCAGATCGTCAAATGCCAGCGCATAGTTGCGCTGATCACTGGCAGTGCGGGCAGTCTGAAGCCGCTCACGTGCGAAGCGCAGATCGGTGGGGGCCAGTTCCTCGGCACCTGCGGCCTCAGCCTCCGCAATGGCACGCTCAGCCAGGGCAAAGTTGTCGGCGCTGGGTGGGTTGGATGTGCAGGCCGCCAACAAGCCGACGGCAAGCAGCAGCAGTAAGCGGGAAAGTTTATGCATGGCCTGTTCGCTTGAGAGTCATGGGCCAATTATGAAGCAAGCCTCGCCCGCCGTGAACCGCTGGCGGGACAATCCTGTTAGCTGGCGTCCGGCTGCTGCTCGGGCGCGGCCGCGGCAAAGGCCGGCAGGGCCCGGCAGTGCGCCACAATATGCTCCAGCAAAGGATAGGGCTGCAGGGAAAAACCGAAGCGGTCGGCGTTATAGGCCTGGGCAACGAGACACAGTTCCGCGAGTCCGGGCGCGCCCCCCAGACAGGTGTCCCCGGCGCGACCGTCCTGTTCCAGACGCTGCTGCATGGTCTCAAAACCCGCGGCCATCCAGTGGTGCATCCAGGCTTCCCGGGCCGTCGCATCGGCGCCCAATTCACGCCCGAGATACTGCTGCACACGCAGGTTATTCAGCGGATGAATTTCACAGGCCACATCCTGCGCCAGGGCTCGCACCAGAGCCCGATCCCCTGGCGCAGCGGGTAGCAGCGCCGGCTGCGGATACACTTCTTCCAGGAACTCGCAAATCGCCAGCGACTGGCTGATGCGCTGGCCCTGGCAAATCAGTACCGGAACCAGACCGGCCGGATTAAGCTCCCGGTAGCCTTGCGCATGCTGCTCACCGCCGTCCCGCACCAGGTGCACGGATTTGTAGTGCCACTCGAGCCCCTTCAGATTCAGCGCAATTCGAACCCGGTAGGCTGCCGTACTGCGCCAGTAGCCGTAGAGGACAGGCGCCTCAGGGCTCATAGGCCTCAATCACCTGCTCAATGGTGCCAAAGATATTTTCATTATCACCGTTGAGCATTTCGATCCGAATCGTGTCACCAAAGCGCATGAACGGTGTGGCCGGCTTGCCGTCCGCGATAATTTCCAACATGCGCCGCTCCGCGAGGCAAGAAGCCCCCACGGCCGTGTCCTGATTGGCAATGGTGCCAGAGCCGACAATGGTGCCAGCGCTCAAGGGCCGCGTCTTGGCCGCATGCGCCACCAGCTGGCCGAAATTGAATTGCATATCCGTGCCCGCATCGGGGCTGCCGAACCATTCGCCGTTGAGATAGGAGTGCAGCGGCAAGCGCAGCTCGCTGTTGTGCCAGTCATCACCCAGCTCATCGGGCGTGACCAGTACGGGGCTCAAAGCCGAGCGGGGCTTGGACTGGAGGAAGCCAAAACCCTTGGCCAGCTCGCCCGGAATCAGATTGCGCAGGCTCACGTCATTGATCAGCCCCACCAGCAGCAGCTGCTCCGCTGCCTCCTCCGGGCTGGCGGCCATGGGCACATCACCGGTGACCACGACCACTTCCGCCTCAAAATCAATGCCGTAGTCTTCACTGACTACCGGCACCGGCGCGCGCGGTGGCAGGAACCCGGAAGCCGTGGCCTGATACATGAGCGGATCCTCGTAGAAGGTCTCCGGCACTTCGGCACCACGGGCGCGGCGCACGCGCTCCACATGCGGCAGATAGGCGCTGCCATCCAGGAACTCAAAGGCCCGGGGCAGAGGGGAAGCGAGGGCCTCCATATCCAGTGGCTGGGCCTGATCGCAGTCGCCGGCATTAAGGGCCGCCGACAGGGCTTCGAGCTGCGGTGCTGCCTCAGACCAGTTTTCCAGCGCCTCACGCAATGACGGCGCTATCGAATCGGCCAGCACGTACTCATCCAGTTCGCGTTTGACCACAATGAGGCGCCCATCGCGCCCATGCTTGAGAGATCCCAGTTTCATGAGTTTTATCCGTTCTATTAAGTCGTTTAGTGAGCCGGTGAATCAGCCTTTCCAGGAGTCCACATAGCCGGTCCATTCAATCGGTTCCGCTGCATCAAAGACCTGCAGCGCGTCGCGCGTATCGAGCATGACTGCCACCTCATTGGTGGCCTCGGCCGCGGGCTGGAAGGCGTTCTGGAGTGCTTTCGGGTGCGGACCATGGGTGAAACCGCAGGGGTGCAGCGTCATCATGCCCGGATGGATGTTGTCGCGGGAGAAAAACTCTCCGGCGTGATAGAACAACACCTCGTCGTAGTCGTCATTATTGTGAAAAAACGGTACCTTCAAGGCGCCCGGATCACTCTCGAAGGGGCGCGGCACAAAGGTGCAAATCACGAAACGATTGGCGACAAAAGTTGTGTGCGCCGAAGGCGGCAAGTGATAGCGATGGCTCATGAGGGGACGAATGTCCCGCCAGTTGATGCGCACGGGCATGAGATCACCGTGCCAACCCACTGCATCCAGTGGATTGAAGGGATAAACCATGGTCGTGATTTGATTCTGCCGTTTGATCAGCAGTTCCCATTCAGTCTCATCCTGCTGCGCCCGAAAAGCCTCGTCCATGCGCGGCGCGGCAAGCATGGCCGGATCGAAGATGGCATGCGGACCCAGCAGCCCCTTCTCGGGCAACTGATAGCTGGAATTGGTGGCTTCGATCAGCAGCATGCGCATGGGCGCCGCTGACTCCAGGCGCCACATGGTGCCCCGCGGCAGCATGATGTAGTCGCCCTCACCCACCTCCAGATGACCGTAGTCACAGAACAGGTGGCCGCTGCCAGCATGGATAAACAACAACTCATCGCCATCGGCGTTGCGCACCAGCTGATCCATGGACGCGGTCATCTCCCATAACCTGACGCTGACCTGAGCATTGCCCAAAAGGGCGCGCGCGTGCCAGGGCGTGGGACCGAACTCCGCCAGCCGGGTGGTATCGAAGGCGCGCGGGCGCAGGGGGCCCTCCATGCGGGTCCAGGCCGTGGGCGGGTGCTGGTGGTGCATATGACTGGCCGGGCCGAAAAAGCCCTCCTTGCCCAGTTCCCGCTCATAGGTGCCCTCAGGCAGGTCCGCATGCGCCTGACGCGACGCATTGCCTTCTACCCTTGGCGTGCTGATCCACCGCTTGGCCATGCTGCTATCCCCCGTGCTCTACAGGACGCCGCGGCGCACCTGATCCAGTTCAATGGACTCGAACAGGGCCGTGAAGTTGCCCTCACCAAAGCCCTTGTTGCCCTTGCGCTGAATGATTTCGAAAAAGATCGGGCCGATATTGGTCTGCGTAAAAATCTGCAGCAGCAATTTCTTACCCGTCTCCTGATCCGCATCAATCAAAATGCGGTTTTCACGCATACGCTCAACGTCTTCATCATGTTCCGGCACGCGCCGGTCAATGATCTCATAGTAGGTGTCCGGCGTATTCAGGAAGCTCACCTCTTGCGCCCGCATGCGTTCAATCGTGTCATAGATATCGTCCGTGAACAGGGCAATATGCTGCACCCCTTCGCCCTGATACTCCTCCAGATACTCATTGATCTGGCTTTTCGGATCTTCCGACTCGTTAATGGGAATACTGATCACGCCGGTGGGCGAGGTCATGGCGCGGGACAGCAGACCAGTCTGCTTGCCCTTGATGTCGAAGTAGCGCACCTCGAAGAATCCAAACAGGCGCTCATAGAAACTGGCCCACTGATTCATATTGCCGAAATACACGTTGTGAGTGAGGTGATCGATAAAGGTCAGACCAAAACCTTCATGTTCACCGCTGGCGCCCGGCAGCAACTCATAGTCCCGCGCCAGGGGCGAGCCGTTCTGGCGATCGACCAGGTACAGCATGGAGCCACCGATGCCCTTGATCTTCGGGCCATCGAGCGCGCTGCCCGGAAACTCACTCATGGATTTTGCATCTTTGCTCAGGCACGAGCGGTAGGCCTTGTCGGCGTCGGCAACGCGCAGGGCGAATCCCGTACAGCAGGGTCCATGCTTGGCCGCAAATTCAGCAGCGAAGCTGTCCGGCTCTTCATTCACCAGGAAATTGATATCACCCTGACGGTAGAGCGTGATGGCCCGCTCCTTGTGACGCGCAATGGGGGCAAAACCCATCTGCTTGAACAACTCGTGCAGCAGCTGCGCATCGGGCGCTGCATATTCAATGAATTCAAACCCCTCCACACCAAGTGGATTGTCGCGTACGTCGGTCATGATGTCCTCCGGGGCCACCGGGAATCCGGCTGGCCGGGTTAATTAAATGGCAGCCGGGGATGCGGGCTGCGAGCATGCCCGTTATAATAGTTTCAATTGTAACTATTAGCAAGCATTAGGCACCCAGGGAGCCCCGTTCATGTCGCAGGATCTGAAGCATTTTGACCTCGAACATTTCCTGCCCTACCGCCTGTCGCTGCTGTCCAATACGGTCAGCGAGGGCATCTCCTTGGCCTACCGCACGGCCTATGGCCTTAGCGTGACCGAATGGCGTGTTATTGCCATTCTGGGGCGCTTTCCAGGCCTGACGGCATCCCAGATTCGCGCCCGCGGCATGATGGACAAGGTGGCCGTGAGCCGAGCGGTAGCCAAGCTGGTGGAAAAAGAACTGGTGGCGCGCGAAGATCATGAGGAAGACCGCAGGCGCGTACTGCTGAGGTTGACGAAAGACAAGGGCCGCACTCTCTTCCGGCGTGTGGTGCCGCTCGCTATGCACTATGAGGAACAGCTGTTGACCAGCCTCAGCGCCTCAGAACGGTCGCAACTGGATGCGCTGCTGGAGAAACTGCAGGCCGCAGCCTTGGCTCTGAACGCCTCGGATCAGGAGCAGCCCTAGGCACCGGAAGCTCCGCGCTACTGGCCCAGGGCGGTGCGCACGTCCATGAGTTCCGGGAAGAAGGTCAGATCCAGCGCCTTGCGCAGAAAGCCAACGCCGGAAGAGCCACCGGTACCCGCCTTGAAACCAATCACCCGCTCCACCGTTTGCAGGTGTCGGAAACGCCATAGCTGGAAGCTTTCCTCCACGTCCACGAGCTTCTCGCACAGCTCGTATTCCTCCCAAAAGCGGTTGGGCTGTTCATAGATGCGCTGATAAACCGGCACCAGACCTTCGTCGCGCACGTGCGGTATGGACCAGTCCCGCTCGCAATGATGGCCGTCGATGGCGTGGCCGCGCCGCGCCAGAAAGCAGAGAAACTCGTCATAGAGGCTGGGGGCCTCCAGCGCATCACGCAGGGTTTCCTGACCTTCCGGGTCATGCCGAAAGACCTTAATCATTTCGTGGTTCTTGTTGCCGAGCAAGAACTCCACCAAACGATACTGCAGCGATTGAAAGCCGGACGCAGAGCGCAGCGCGCCGCGGAACTGGACATATTCCGTGGGCGTTAGCGTCGCCAGCACGGACCATTGCTCGGACAGCTGGCGCTGCACCTGTTTCACCCGTGACAGGATTTTGCTCACCGGCCCGGGATTATCCGCGGCGATGTGCTCGCAGGCCGCACGAAGTTCGTGAATGATGAGCTTCATCCAGAGCTCCGCTACCTGATGCTGCACGATGAACAGCATCTCATCGTGATGGCGGGGGTCGCTGAGCGGTTCCTGTGCCGACAACAATCGATCCAGCCCCAGGTAGCCACTGTAGGTCAGGCGATCGGCCAGCGCGGTTTTGATCCCCGCCTCGAGCGGACGACGGTTCTCTTTTTCTTCACTCACAGCTGTGCACACTCCACGCGTTTTCCGCTACCCGAAGGGCCGGCTAGACCTGCCCCGTCAAAACGGAAGTATAATAGCCAACTTTTTTCTGCCCCGGGGGGGGATTTCGACCTTCCCTTCCGCCCACCCGGAATTGAAAGGACGCCTGATATGCCGGCTACTGTTGCCTCTTTTAAGATCGACTTTTTCCAGTTCCTGACGCCCGACGGCCACCTGGTAGAGGGCAAGGTTCCGCCCCTGGCCACCGATTTTGAGGAACTGCTTCGCCTCTACAAGCTCATGGTCAAAACCCGCGTCTTCGATAAGAAGGCTATCGCGCTGCAGCGCACGGGCAAGCTGGGCACCTATGCCTCCTGCCTAGGCCATGAAGCGGCCCACATGGCCATCGGCAGCGCCATGCAACAGGAAGACTGTTTTGCGCCCATGTACCGTGAGTACGGCGCCCAGTTCTGTCGCGGCGTCAAAATGTCTGACGTACTCAACTACTGGGGTGGCGATGAGCGTGGCAGTGACTTTGCCGGCCCTGCGCACGACTTTGCCTGGTGCGTACCGATCGCAACCCAGTGCCTGCACGCTGCCGGCGCAGCGCTGGCCTATAAACTGCGGGGCGAGGCCCGGGTCGCCGTGTCTGTGGTCGGTGACGGTGGCAGCTCGAAAGGTGACTTTCTCGAAGCCATCAACGCGGCCAGTGCCTTTGAACTGCCGCTGGTGCTGGTGATCGTGAACAATCAGTGGGCCATTTCCGTACCCCGCTCCAAACAGAACACGGCGGAGACCCTGGCGCAAAAAGGTATCGCCGGTGGCCTGCCCTCCATTCAGGTGGACGGTAACGACGTGATTGCTGCCCGCTGGGCCATGGACGAAGCCATCGCCGGAGCGCGGGCCGGTAAGGGTGGCACGGTGGTGGAGATGATCACCTACCGCCTGTCAGACCACACGACCGCAGATGACGCCACCCGCTATCGGGACACGGAAGAGGTGGACGCAGCCTGGAAACAGGAACCCATTGTGCGGCTGCGGCGCTACCTGACCGCGCAGGACCAGTGGAGCGACGAGCAGGAAGCGGCTCTGGAAAAGGAAGCGGCAGCCGAGGTGGATGCGGCCGTTAAGGAATATCTCGACCTGGGCAAACCGTCCATCGAGTCCATGTTTGATTATATGTACGCCGAGCTGCCGCATGACCTGGCCGCCCAGCGGGAACGCGCGCTGGAGGAGCTCAAGTAATGGCGAACGTTGCAATGGTAGAAGCCGTCACCATGGCGCTGGCCTGGGAAATGGCCAACGACGACTCGGTGGTGGTGCTGGGTGAAGACGTGGGCATCAACGGCGGCGTATTTCGTGCAACCGCCGGGCTCGCTCAGCGCTTCGGTGATGAGCGCGTTATTGATACGCCGCTGGCAGAGACCATGATCGCCGGCCTCTCCATCGGCATGGCAGCCCAGGGCATGAAGCCGGTAGCGGAAGCCCAGTTCATGGGCTTTATCTATGCCATGGTCGACCACATGATCTGCCACGCAGCGCGCATGCGACACCGGACCCGTGGACGCCTGAGCTGCCCCATGGTGCTGCGAGCACCCTTCGGCGGCGGCATCCATGCGCCGGAACATCACTCGGAAAGTACGGAAGCCCTGTTTGCACACATTCCGGGGCTCCGCGTGGTGATTCCCTCATCCCCCTCGCGTGCCTACGGACTGCTGCTGGCAGCCATCCGCGACCCGGATCCGGTGGTGTTCCTGGAGCCGAAGCGAATCTATCGGCTTAACAAGGAAGAGGTAGAAGATAACGGCGAAGACCTGCCGTTAGACGTTTGCTACGTGCTGCGCGATGGCACGGACATCACCCTGGTGACCTGGGGTGCCATGGTCAAGGAAACGCTGGAGGCGGCCGACAAGCTGGCTGAACAGGGCGTAAGCGCGGAAGTCATCGATGTGGCAACCATTAGCCCGCTGGATATGGATACGATTATCGAGTCGGTGGAAAAGACCGGCCGCTGCGTCATCGTGCATGAAGCGGCCCGCATGTGCGGCGTGGGCGCGGAGATTGCCGCCAACCTGGCTGATGCAGGCCTCTATAATTTGCATGCGCCCGTGCGGCGCGTCACCGGCTATGACTCGGTCATGCCGCTGTACAAGATGGAAATGAAATACATGCCCAGCGTCGGGCGCATCCTGAACGCTGTTACGGAGGTGCTGGAAGTCTCATGAAGATCTTTAACCTGCCGGACCTGGGCGAAGGCCTGCCGGATGCGGAAATCGTTGAGTGGCTGGTCGCCGAGGGCGACGAACTGACGCTCGATCAGCCCATGATCAATATGGAGACGGCCAAGGCCGTGGTAGAAGTCCCCTCACCGTTCACGGGCAAACTGGTGAAGTGTTTTGGTCAGGCCGGAGACGTGATTGAAACGGGCAAGCCTCTGGCCGGATTCGATATCGGTGACGGGTCGGATGCTGCCGATGATGCGCCCGAGGCCGATGCGTCAGCCACGGAGGCAGAGGCCGCGTCGGACGCCGGTGGCGATCAGGATACGCGCGCTGACAGCGGTACCGTTGTTGGGGCTATGGAAACATCGGATCAACTGGTGCGGGAGACCGTTTCCAGCGTGGCCGGCATCAAGGTGACCCCGGCGGTTCGTGCCATGGCACGCAAACTGAAGGTGGACTTGGCACAGGTCACGGCTACCGGCAAGGATGGCGTGGTAACCCGGGCTGATGTGGAAGCGGCAGCCAAGAACCCGCCCGCTGCTGCCCCCGCCGCACCGGCTAGCCCGGCACCAGCGGCAGCCGCTCCAGCGACGCCACCGCCGGCACCCGCTGCCGCAACCGGTGAGTGGGAGCCTATCCGGGGCACGCGCCGCACCATGGCGCGAGTGATGAGCGAATCCCATGCGCAGGTGGTAGCCACCACGCTTATGGACGACGCTGACATTCACGCCTGGGATCACCGCCAGGACGTCACGGTACGCCTGCTGCGGGCCCTGTGGGCCGGGGCCTGTGTGGAACCGGGACTGAACGCCTGGTACGACGGCGACAAGGGCATGCGCATGATCCACAAGAATATGGACGTGGGTATGGCCGTGGATACACCGGATGGGCTGTTCGCCGCTGCCCTACGTCGCGTTAACAGCAATACGCCGGAACAGGTGCGCGCTTCCATCGACCGCCTGAAGGTCAACGTCAAGAATCGCTCCATTCCGCCGGAAGACCTGCGTGACTACACCATTATGTTGTCCAACTTTGGGGTCTTCGCTGGCCGCTATGCCACGCCCATCATCAATCCGCCCTGCGTGTGCATCGTGGCCGCTGGCAAAAGCCGACACGAAGTGGTGCCTGTGCTGGGCGGCTTTGAGGTGCATCGCATCATGCCCTTGTCGCTCACCTTTGACCATCGCGCCTGCACGGGTGGTGAGGCAGCGCGCTTCCTGAAGGCCATGCTTGAAGACCTGCGGCGTCCGGACTAGGCCCGCAGAGCCGCCAAGGTGCGGCTTGTACTTCCAACGCGCTTCTAGTACCATGCGCGCGCCTGAATCAGCGGCCCGCCGCACCTTCAGGTAAAAACTCATTCCATCCGGGACTGCGGTTCTACGGGGTGGAAAATACGCACACTTGCCGCAACGGTTCGGTTGGGTGCCCTGACATGAAAACAGGGTTTCCGGACAGGGCAAGTGGAGGACAAACCCGGGAATCAGCCCTGCGCTGACGGTGCCAGCCTTGCTGGCCGCCTTCGCTGTGGCGTTCCCTTTAATAGGAAGACACCAATGGCAGACGTCACCATGCGCCAAATGCTTGAAGCAGGCGTGCATTTCGGTCATCAGACCCGTTACTGGAACCCCAAAATGGCCCCGTTTATTTTCGGCGCCCGGGGCAAGATTCACATCATCAACCTGGAGAAAACGCTGCCGCTGATGGTGGACGCGTTGAACTACACCAGCGGTCTGGCAGCACGCCGCGGCAACATTATTTTCGTCGGCACCAAGCGCGCTGCTTCACAAGCGATTCAGGAAGAAGCACAGCGCTGCGGCATGCCCTTCGTGTCCCACCGCTGGCTGGGCGGCATGCTGACCAACTTCCGTACCATTCGCCAGTCCATCAAGCGCCTCAAGCACCTTGAGCAGTCGGCTGAGGACGGTTCCTTCTCCCACCTGCAGAAGAAAGAAATTCTGCAGCTGCAGCGCGAGCAGGAGAAACTGGAGCGCCCCTTGGGCGGCATTAAGGATATGAAAGGTCTGCCTGACGCCATGTTTGTGGTGGACGTCAGCCACGAAGATATTGCCATCAAGGAAGCGAAGAAACTGGGCATTCCGGTCATCGCGGTGGTGGATACGAACTGCTCTCCGGAAGGCATTAACTATGTGATCCCGGGCAATGACGACGCGATCCGTTCGGTCCGTCTCTATGCGCAGCTGGTCGCTGACTCAATTCTGGAAGGTCGCGCCTCCATGCCAGCCCCGGAAGACGCCAACGATGAGTTCGTCGAGCTGGATGCCGATGGCAACCCGGTCAAGCGCGCCCGCGGCAAGAAAGAAGAAGCCAAAAAGCCGGCACGCAAAAAAGTGAGCAAGAAAGTCAGCAAGAAAGCGGCACCGAAGAAAGAAGCGGTAGCCGATGCTGAAGAGAAAGCACCGGCAAAAGCGAAGGACGAAGCCAAGGCTGACGAGCAGCCCGCCGCGGAAGAGAAAGCCAAGCCGGCGGCCAAGAAGGTCAGCAAGAAAGCTGCGCCCAAGAAGAAAGTCGCTAAAAAGAAGGTGACCAAGAAGGCAGCAGCGAAAAAAGCTGACAGCGCGAAAGAGGAAAAAGCCGCTGAGCCGAAAGCCGACAAGGCCGAAGACGACAGCTAAGGCTGACCCAGGGGCGCCGCAGCAGCGGCGCCGCCCGGGCCCGTTACGCCCAATCCCGCCACGCAGGGTTTGGACATCTGAACGCATTGATTGAGAGGTAAGTCCCATGGCAGTGACAGCTGCATTGGTTAAAGAACTCCGCGAGCGCACCGGCGCTGGCATGATGGAATGCAAAAAAGCCCTGGTAGAGACCAACGGCGACATGGATACGGCCATTGAAAACCTGCGCAAATCAGGTTTGGCCAAAGCCGACAAGAAAGCCGGCCGCGTTGCCGCCGAGGGCAAAGTCGTTGTGGCCCAGCAGGGCGCACGCGCCGTGCTGGTCGAGGTCAACTCGGAAACCGACTTCGTGGCCAAGGACGACAACTTCCTGGCATTCGCAAACGCGGTCGCGCAGGCAGCCCTGGACGTGGACAGCGTAGAAGCACTGCAGGCCGCAGCGCTGGACGGCGCGTCCGTGGAAGACGCTCGCCAGGCGCTGGTTGCCAAGCTGGGTGAAAACATTCAGGTACGCCGCATGGCCGGCCTGTCCAGCGAAGGCACCATCGGCTCCTACATCCACGGCGGCCGCATTGGCGTGCTGGTGGAACTGGAAGGCGGTGATGAAGAGCTGGCTAAAGATCTGGCCATGCACGTGGCTGCCCTGAGCCCGGCCTATGCCACGGCTGATGAGGTACCGGCCGAGGTACTGAACAAGGAAAAAGAAATCCTGGTCGCTCAGGCTGCCGATTCCGGCAAACCGGCTGAGATCATCGAAAAGATGGTGGAAGGTCGCCTGCGCAAGTTCCTGGCCGAGATCACCCTGGTGGGTCAGCCATTTGTAAAAGACGGCGATGTTACCGTCGGCAAACTGCTTGATCAGAAGGGTGCGTCTGTGAAAGGATTCACGCGTCTCGCCGTTGGCGAAGGCATCGAGAAGAAAGAAGAGAACTTCGCTGAAGAGGTCATGCAACAGGTGGCCGGCAGCTGATTCAACAGGAGTCCCTGTGAGCACACCGGTCTATCAACGCATTCTACTTAAACTCAGCGGTGAAGCACTGCTGGGCGGCGAAGACTACGGCATTGATCCGCTCATCCTTGAGCGGATCGCCGGAGAAATCCGTGAGGTCAACGGCGCCGGGGTAGAGGTCGCCGTAGTGATCGGCGGCGGCAACATCTTTCGCGGCGCTGGCCTGGCCCAGTCGGGTATCGACCGGGTTACCGGCGACCATATGGGCATGCTGGCCACGGTTATGAACTCCCTGGCGCTGCAGGACGCGCTGGAAAAGAACGGCACCCCGGCCCGGGTCATGTCCGCCCTGGCCATTCACGACGTGTGCGAAGACTACATCCGCCGGCGCGCTGTACGGCACCTGCAGAAAGGCCGCGTGGTCATCTGTGCAGCCGGTACCGGCAATCCCTTCTTCACCACCGATACGGCCGCCGCGCTGCGCGCGATTGAGATCGGGGCTGACATCGTACTCAAGGCCACCAAGGTCGACGGCATCTACACGGCCGATCCGAAACTGGTAAAAGAAGCCTCGCGCTACGAATCCCTGTCCTATGACGAAGTCATCGAGGGCAAGCTGCGCGTCATGGACGCCAACGCGATCGTGCTCTGCCGTGAGCAGGAAATGCCCATTCGCGTCTTCAACGTGTTCGAATCCGGCAACCTGATGAAGTTGGTTACCGGACACCCGGTGGGATCCATCGTTCACTGACGCACCGCTTCCATCCGCAACCGCGGGCGGATAACTGCTAGAATTTCACGCCTGACTGCCGTGCCCGGTCCCGAGACCCGAGCCACCGGCCTGTAATGGGAGTAAACCATGCTGGAAGACATCAAAAAAGATACGAAAATCCGCATGCGCAAGTCGCTGGACGCGCTGCGGAATGAACTGAAAAAAATCCGTACCGGGCGCGCCCATCCCAGCTTGCTGGAACATGTTCAGGTGGATTACTACGGTAGCCAGGTGCCTATCAGCCAGGCCGCCAACGTCAAGGTAGAGGATGCCCGGACCCTGGCCGTCACGCCTTTTGACAAGTCCATGACCGGCACCATTGAGAAAGCCATCATGACCTCGGATCTGGGACTGAACCCCACCTCTGCCGGCGAGGTCATCCGCATTCCCCTGCCCCCGCTGACGGAAGAGCGCCGTCGTGACCTGGGGCGCGTGGTGCATCAGGAGGGCGAGAACGCCAAAATCGCCATCCGCAATATCCGACGCGATGCCAACACCTCCCTGAAGGAGCTGGAAAAGGAAAAGGAGATTTCCGAGGACGAAGAGCGGCGCGGTGAAACAGAGGTGCAGCAGATCACCGACCAGATGGTGTCAGAAGTGGACACCATCGTGGCGGAGAAAGAAAAGGAACTGCTGGAAATCTGATGTCGGAGCGCGTGCTACCGGGCCATGTCGCCATCGTGATGGACGGCAATGGCCGCTGGGCGGAGCGGCGCAAGCTCTCCCGTAACCTGGGCCATCAGGCCGGGCTGCGGGCCCTGCGGCGAACCGCGCGGCACGGCGCCAAAATCGGCATCAAGACGCTGACCGTATTTGCCTTTTCCAGTGAAAACTGGAATCGCCCGGAAAAAGAGGTTTCGCGCCTGATGGACCTGTTCATGAGCGCCCTCGACAAGGAAATGAAGGGCCTCTATGAGCACGGCGTGCGCATGCGCTTTATTGGTGATCGCTCAGCCTTTCATCCGGCGCTGCAGGAACGCATGCAAGCCGCTCAGGAACTGACCGCGGGCAATACGCGCACCCAGCTGAATGTGGCCGCCAACTACGGCGGTCGCTGGGATATCCTGCAGGCAGCTCAAAAACTGGCTGCACAGGCACAAGCCGGCGATTTAGACCCCGCAGCTATCGACGAGAAGAGCTTCGGCGGCGCTTTGGCCCTGCATGACACGCCCGATCCCGACCTGTTTATCCGCACCGGCGGCGAACAACGCATCAGCAACTTCCTGCTCTGGCAGTCGGCCTACACGGAGTTCTACTTCAGCGACAAACTCTGGCCTGACTTCAACGGCGAAGAACTGGACCGGGCCATCAACGCCTACCAGTCCAGGGAACGGCGCTTCGGGCTCACTGGCGAACAGTTACGCGCCCGCGCCAGGGCGGGCTGATGCTCAAAACCCGCATCCTCACCGCGCTGGTGCTGCTCCCCGTCGCGCTCAGCGGTATCTTCCTGTTGACGCCGCAGAACTTTGCGCTGGCCGTCGCCCTGCTATTACTGGTCGGTTGCTGGGAATTTCACCGACTGGCCCGGCTGCAGAGCGCCGGCGGCGTCATGCTAGTCCTGCTGCAGGTCGCCTTACTGGCACTCCTCTGGCATTTTGCGGACCATTGGCGACCGGATCCCATTCGCACCATGGAGGTGCTGTGCGTGCTCTGGCTTCTGCTGTTCAGCCAACTGCGCTGGCATGATCCCGCGCGGCCGCCAGGGCCGGGCTATCCCCTTCAGGTGTGTGCCAATGCGCTGGTGAGCATCAGCGGTGCCTGGCTGGCCCTGTCCTGGCTGCGCGCAGAGCCCGCCGGCCAATGGTGGATTCTGGCACTACTGCTGATTATCTGGGCAGCCGATATCGGGGCCTATTTTGCCGGGCGCCGTTTCGGTAAGCGCAAGCTGGCAGTGCGGATCAGTCCGGGCAAGACCTGGGCCGGCTTTTTCGGCGGCCTGGCCAGCGCCATGCTGGTCGCCGTGCTGGCGGGTCGCTATTTGCCGGGTCTCGCAGCGCCAGCACTACCCATGGCCATGCTGGGCGCCGCGACGGCCGTGGTTTCTGTCGCCGGCGACCTTTTCATCAGCCTGCACAAGCGAACGGTGGGTATGAAAGATACCGGGCGCCTGTTTCCAGGCCACGGGGGCGTTCTTGACCGCTTTGACAGCCTGCTATCCGGCGCACCTTTCTTCGCGCTCGGCAAGCTGCTGTTGGGGCTGTAGGCATGGCAAGCCCGGAGCAACTCGCCGTCCTCGGCGCTACCGGCTCGATCGGCACGGCCACGCTGGATGTGGTGGCCCGCCATCCACAGCGCTATCAGGTCTATGGCCTGAGTGCCCATAGCCAGGTCCAGGAACTGGCCCATCTGTGCCAACAGACCGGCGCCAAGGTGGCCGTGATTAGCGATCCGGAGCGCTATCAGGATCTGAAGCGAGCACTGGCCGCAGCCGGCAGTAAGGCGCGCGCGCTAGCTGGCCCGGAGGGGCTGCTGGAGTTGGTGGAGCAAGATCAGGTCACCACAGTCATGGCTGCCATCGTAGGCGCTGCCGGCCTCGCGCCGACGCTGCGCGCGACGGAACTGGCGAAGCGGGTCCTGCTGGCCAATAAGGAATCCATGGTCATCGCCGGCCCCCTGTTCCGCAGCACGCTGGAGCACAGTGGCGCCACCCTGATTCCGGTGGATTCAGAACACAACGCCCTGTTTCAGGCGCTGCCGCCAGACCATCAGGCCGGACTGGCCCGGTGCGGCGTGGAGCAACTCATACTTACCGCCAGCGGTGGCCCTTTCCTGCACGCCAGCGAGAGCGATTTAGACGCGGTGACACCGGCTCAGGCCTGCAATCACCCAAACTGGGATATGGGCAGAAAAATCTCGGTGGATTCAGCCACGCTCATGAATAAGGGGCTGGAGGTGATCGAAGCCCGCTGGCTCTTCAACGCGGCTCCGGACCAATTGGATGTGGTGGTGCACCCACAAAGCATTGTGCATTCTCTGGTGCGCTATCGGGATGGCTCCCTGCTCGCCCAACTGGGCTTGCCCGATATGCGCACGCCGATTGCCCACGCCCTGGCCTGGCCCGAGCGCATCGAATCGGGCGTCGCAGCGCTGGACCTCACGGCCATGGAAAAACTTGAATTTCATGCCCCCGACCGCAATCGTTTTCCCTGTCTGGCACTCGCTTTCGAGGCCATGCAGGCGGGCGGCAGTGCCGCCGCCAGTCTGAACGCAGCCAACGAGATTGCCGTGCAGGCCTTTCTCGATGGTGAAATTGCGTTTACGCACATTGCACGCGTGGTGGCCCATACTTTGGATCAGGCTGGCAGCCACGGCGCTGCCAGTCTTGAGCACATCATGGCGGCTGACCGGGAAGCACGAACACTCGCGCGGACTGTGGTCTCGCAACGGATAGGTTAACTATGCTGGAAGTACTTGGATCAATCTGGTGGCTTATCGTCGCCCTGGGCCTACTGGTGACCTTTCATGAGTTCGGTCATTACTGGGTGGCACGACGCTGTGGCGTCAAGGTGCTCAAATTTTCCGTTGGCTTTGGCAAGGCCATCTGGTCACGAACCGCCCGCGACGGGACGGTCTGGGCCATCGGAGCCCTGCCGCTCGGCGGCTATGTGAAAATGCTTGATGAGCGTGAGGGCCCAGTACCCGCTGAGGCTCAGGACGCGGCCTTTAATACCAAACCGGTCGGTCAGCGCATCGCCATCGTTGCCGCCGGCCCGATCTTCAACCTGGTGTTCGCTGTCTTTGCCTTCTGGATCATGTTCATGATCGGCGTGCCCGAAACCCGGCCTGTGGTTGGCGAGGTGACCGGCATTGCGGCCGAAGCGGGCTTCGAAAATAACGATGAGATTATCGCCCTGGATGGCGACCGCACCCGCACCTGGTCTCATGCTCTACTGGCATTGATCACCCATGCGCTGGACCGCGACACGGTGCGCGTTACCGTGGAACAACCCGGCGGTATTCGTCGCGATCTGAGCCTGGATCTCAGCGGCCTGGGCGATGATTTTCGTGAAGAAAATACGCTCGAAGCCGTGGGTTTGCAGCCCTGGCGGCCGGAATTGCCCGCCCTGATTGGTGAGGTAAGTGCGGACAGCGCCGCCGCGGAGGCTGGGCTCCGGGCCGGTGACCGTATCGTCAGCATCAATGGCGAGGCAGTGGAAAATTGGAGCTGGGTGCCGTTTCTGGTCAGCAAGCACGCTCCGGAAGGGCAGACCCTGGATCTGGAGCTTGAGCGTGACGGTGCAGTTTTTGAACGCCGGCTCACGCCGCGCCCGATAAAGGAAGGCATGTTTGGGCAGCGCTTCGTTATCGGCATCACCAGCGCGCCACCGGATGCGGAGGCACAGGCCGGTTTTGATCGAACTTTTATGGAACTCCAGTATGGCCCCGTAGCGGCTGTGGGCCAGGCCTTTTCGGAGATGGCACGACTCAGTGGCGCGACCCTCGGACTGATCGGCCGCATGATTACCGGCTCGGCCTCGGTGCGCAATGTGTCCGGCCCCATCGGCATCGCCCAGTTTGCCAACGACTCCGCCAGTGCCGGTCTCACCAGCTTCCTGTTCTTTCTCGGTTTGATCAGCCTCAGCCTCGGCATTCTCAATCTGCTGCCGATCCCGGTACTGGATGGAGGTCACCTGCTCTATTACTTGATAGAATGCGTGAAAGGTAGCCCGGTTTCCGAACAGACGCAGATGACCGGACAGACCATCGGTCTGGTTGCGCTGTTCGGTTTGATGAGTCTGGGCATCGTTAACGACATTTTAAGGCTGGTCGGATAGAATTCCGCAACGTTAAACCGGCCACGCTGGACCTGCATTCAATGAGAAAATATCTGCTGGCCGTTCTGGCCCTGCTACTGTGTGGCCCGGCACACGCGCTGACACCTTTTGAGATCACCGATATTCGTGTCGATGGCCTGCAGCGGATTTCTGAAGGCACGGTATTCAACTACCTGCCCCTGAATCCCGGTGACACGCTGACCTCTGCGCGCGTCCGCGATTCCATTCGCGCCCTGTATCGCACCGGTTTCTTTTCCGATATCGACTTTACGCGCGAGGGCGACATCTTGGTGCTCGTGCTGCGCGAGCGTCCGGCCATCGCCACCATCTCCCTGTCCGGCAACAAGGCCATCAAGGATGAGGATCTGCGTCGCGTACTGGCCGACATCGGGCTCACGGAAGGCGAGGTGTTCGACCCGCAGGCGCTTGATCGCATCCAGCAGGAACTGGTGGGCCAGTACTACAGTCAGGGCCGCTACTCGGTGAGCGTGGATGCCCGGGTCACCGAACTGGACCGCAACCGGGTGCGCATCGCCATCGTTGTGGATGAGGGCAAGACCGCCAAGATCCGGCACATCAACGTTACCGGCAATACCCTGTTCACGGACGAAGAGATTCAGGAGGAGTTCGAGTCCGGCACGCCGCCGTTCTGGAAATTCTGGTCCAAGGAAGGTGACTACACGCGCGAAAAACTGTCCGGCGACCTGGAGAAAATTCGTTCCTATTATCAGGATCGCGGCTATATCGATGCCAACGTTGAGTCCACTCAGGTTGCGATCAGCCCGGACAAGCGCGATATCTTTATTACCGCCAACGTGACCGAGGGCGAACTGTTCAACCTCAACGATATCCAGATCACCGGCGATCTTGTGATTGATGAAGCGACGCTGCGTCGCCTGATCATGACCGATGAGGGCGAAGTGTTTTCCCGCAAGGAAATGGAACAGAGCGTGGAGAACATTACCGCCCTGCTCTCCAACGTTGGCTATGCCTTTGCCAACGTCAATCCGATCCCGCAAATCGATCGGGAAAACCTGACCGTGGACATCAACTACTACGTCGATCCCGGTAAGCGCGTCTACATCCGCCGCATCCAGTTCGTGGGCAATACGGGCACGAAGGACGAGGTATTGCGTCGCGAAATGCGACAGATGGAAGGGGCCTGGTTCTCGCAGGCAGCCATTGACCGTTCGAAACTGCGCCTGCAGCGCCAAACCTACTTCGAGAACGTCGAGATTGAGACACCACCGGTGCCTGGCACGGACGATCAGGTCGACATCGTGGTGTCCGTGACCGAACGCCCCGCTGGCAGTTTCTCTGTCGGCCTCGGTTACTCCGAAATTCAGGGTCTGATCTACTCCCTGTCAATCCAGCAGGACAACTTTCTGGGCAGCGGAAACCGGGTAGGCGCTTCCGTTTCTTCCAGTGACATTATTAGCAGCTTTAACTTCAGCTACGACGATCCCTACTGGACCGATGATGGCGTCAGTCGCGGATTCTATGCCCGCTACTCGGAGTTCAACCGGGCCGCGGCGAACATTTCAACCTTTACCAGTAGCGAGGCCGCGGCCGGCATATCCTTCGGTGCGCCGCTCACGGAAATTGATTACGTCCGTGCAGGCTTTGGCTTGCGTTCCACCGATATCAACATCGGCCAGTTTGTTCGCGACGGCGAGGTGCCGGACCCGGACGACGAAGACAACACCATCTGCTTCCCGGGCCTGACCGGTGGCTTGCCGCCCTGCGGCCTAACCTACTTCGTGCCCATCGCCGGTGATCCGCTGTCCAACTCGCTGGACTTTAACGGCGATGGTGTCCTGTCCTCAGACGAACGGGAATTCAAGGTCGGCGATCTGACCCTGTCCTGGTCCCGAGATAGCCGCAACCACTTCCTGAACCCGACCATGGGCTCCTCCCAGCGCCTGTCGCTGGAACTGTCCGTGCCGGGCTCCAGTCGTGAGTACTACAAGATTGCCTATCGCTACGCCAAATATGTGCCCGTCACCCGGGGCCTGACCTTCTCCTATCATGGAGATATTGGTTATGGCGACGCCTATGACAGCTATGACAAGAACTCCCAGGCCATCCCCCAGGATACGACGCTGCGACCCGGTAGCGAATGCCTGCAGGAAGAGGTCATTGCGCTGGATACGGGCCTGCCCTTCTATGAGCACTTCTATGGCGGTGGTGTCCGGGATATCCGCGGCTTTGACGACAACACCCTCGGACCCAAGGACCCCTTCTGCCGTGCCGTCGGGGGCGACCTCAAGGTGTCAGCGGGCATGGAGCTAGCGATTCCCACGCCATTCACCCAGGGCTCAGGCTCACGCATCGCCCTGTTTGTCGACGTCGGTAACGTGTATGAGAACATCGAGGCCTTCGATGCAGACCTCTTGCGCGCCTCGGCAGGTCTGTCCGTAACCTGGCAGGCGCCCATTGGCCCGATCATCATGAACTTCGCCTTCCCCCTGATTGAGAAGGAAGGTGATCGTACGGAGACGATTCAGTTCTCTTTCGGCACCACCTTCTGAGCGCACTTAAAAACGCTGATAAAAAGCCCCGCCTTGTCGGGGCTTTTTTGTTTTAAGCGGCATAAAGAAGGCGGTAAATCAGCAATTTAGATCAATAATTGCAGATATTTTTTGCGTTTCTTCAGTTGCGTTGTTCATGTACAATCATTTTGTGAACATCCGTCCAACATTTTTGCTGTGCCTGCTGGCCTTACTCGTCAGCAACTCAGCGCTCGGTCAGAGCCCGCGTATTGGCTACGTCAATATGAAGGCCGTGCTCGATAATGCGCCACAGGTGGTGGCGGGACGGGATGCGCTGGATTTGGAGTTTCGGCCGCGCAACGACGTGATCGAAGTTGCCGAGGCGGAACTCAGAGCTCTGGAACAGCGCCTGCAGTCCGGTGACCTGAGCAGCGAGGACCGGGGGCGATTGGAGCGGACCATCCGGGAGAACCAGCGCCGCATCAACCGCCAGCGCGAAGATCTACGCGACGAACTTTCCTTCCGGCGCACGGAAGAGGTGCAACGGCTGGAAGATCAGATCAATATTGCAGTGCAACAGATCGCCAAGCGCTATGGCTACGATTTGGTCCTATCCAGCCCGGTGGTCTACGCCGACGAGGCACTGGATATCACCGACCTGATCCTGCAGCGTCTGCAGGAAGAATTCGACGCCGACCAGCTTGAGCAGGAACAACCCTGACCCTGTCGAGGCGGCCATGAACCCTTCTGAATTTTATACGCTGGCGGAGCTGGCGGATCGCTTTGCGCTGACGCTGGTTGGCGATGGCGAGCATCGCGTCAACTGCGTAGGCACGCTGGCAGAAGCCGGCCCGGATGCGGTGGGCTTTCTTTCCAATCCCGCCTACCGTAACCAGCTCGCTGATTGCCGTGCCGGCGTGATTATTGTGTCCGAGGCCGACAGCGCGGACTGCCCGGGCAACCATCTCATCGCCCGGCAGCCCTATCTCGCCTACGCGCGCATTGCCGCCCTGTTCGACACCCGTCCAGCGACACCACCGGGGCGTCATGCCAGCGCTGTGATACACCCCTCAGCGACGCTTGCTTCCGGCGTTGCTATTGGTGCTGGCGCCTATATCGGACCGGACTGCGTGCTGGAGGCCGGCGTGTCCGTGGGGCCCGGCTGCGTGCTGGCCAGCGACGTCCACCTTGGTGAGGGCTGCCGTCTTATTGCACGGGTCAGCCTGGGTGACGGCGTGCGACTTGGGAAGCGGGTGCTGATCCATCCGGGGGCTGTGATCGGCGCCGATGGTTTTGGCATCGCCCACGCCGGCAGTCACTGGGAAAAGGTGCCCCAGCTGGGCAGCGTTCGCATTGGCGATGACTGCGAAATTGGTGCCAATAGCTGTATTGACCGGGGTGCCATCGGTGACACGGTGCTGGAGGAAGACGTACGGATCGACAACCTTTGCCAGATTGGTCACAACTGTCATATCGGCGCGCATACGGCCATGGCCGCCTTCACCGGCATCGCCGGTAGCACGCGCATCGGCAAAAACTGTCTGTTTGCCGGTCGCGCCGGAGCGCACGGTCATATTGAAATCGCCGATGGCGTTACGGTCTCAGCCATGACCATGGTTAAGAAATCCATTAGCGAGCCCGGTACGGTCTGGTCCTCAGGCATTCCCGCGCAACCCATGCGCGAATGGCAGAAGACCCTGGGACATCTGCGCCGCCTCGGCGTGACTTTAAAGAAGCTCCGGGCGCGCCGCCCGGCATCGGGGAAAGAAGAATGAACGAGGAAAACCGGAGCGTGGCTCAGATGAATGGGCCCGTGGCCATCGAAACCATCGAAACACTGATTCCACACCGCTATCCGTTTCTACTGGTAGACCGGGTGCTGGACTGGCAGCAGGAGCCGCCCACGATCACGGCCATCAAGAACGTCACTTTCAACGAACATTTCTTTCAGGGACATTTTCCCGGCTCACCGGTCATGCCTGGCGTGATGATCGTTGAGGCCATGGCCCAGTGCGCCGGTATTCTTGGTGCCCTGCTGGCCAATGGCGCCATGGGCGGCAATCTCTACTATCTGGCCAAAGTGGACAACGCGCGCTTCAGCAAGCCCGTAGTCCCCGGCGACCAGCTGGTCATGACCGTCAACGAAACCGGGCGCCGCCGCAGCATGGGCTTTTTCGACTGCCGTGCCGAGGTCGACGGCCAGCGGGCCGCTTCCTGTCAGATTGTGTGCGCGGGGAAACGCTGATGAGCCATATTCACCCGACAGCTATCGTTGATCCCGCTGCCCAGTTGGCCGATGACGTGGAGATTGGCCCCTGGTCCATGATTGGACCCAGGGTCACGATCGGGGCCGGCAGCCGAATCGGACCGCATGTGATCATCAACGGACGCACCACCATCGGTTCCGGTAACCAGATCTTTCAGTTCAACTCCATCGGCGAAGTACCGCAGGATAAGAAGTACGACGGCGAAGACACGGAACTGGTGATCGGCGACAACAATACGATTCGCGAGTTCTGCACGCTGAACCGGGGCACCATTCAGGACGGTGGTGTTACCCGTATTGGCAATGACAACTGGATCATGGCCTACGTGCACATCGCCCACGATTGTCATCTGGGCGATCACATCATCATGGGCAACAACGCCAGTCTGGCCGGTCACGTTACCATTGGCGACTGGGCCATCCTCAGCGGTTTCGCCCAAATCCACCAGTTCTGCGACATCGGCGCCCATTCCTTTATCTCCTTCTCCAGCCTGGTCAACCGCAGCGTACCGCCCTACGTGACCGTCTCGCCGGACAAATCACGGCCGCGGGGCATCAACAGCGAAGGCCTGCGTCGCCGGGGTTACACGCCGGAACAGATACAGAACGTCCGCCGCGCCTATCGCATCCTCTACCGCTCCGGTTACACGCTGGAGAAAGCGCGCAACGAAATTGAATCCATGGCCGCGAATGCGGAGGAGTTGCAGATGATGGTGGACTTTATTGACCAGGCGGATCGCTCCATTATTCGCTAGATCATGGCAACCGACACCCGCCCTCTGACCATCGCCCTGGTCGCCGGCGAAGCGTCCGGAGACCAACTCGGTGGCAAGCTCATCAGCGCCCTGCGTCAGCACTATCCCCATGCGCGCTTCTGCGGTATCGGCGGCGATCAGATGCGGGCTGCCGGCTTTGAGAGCTGGTGGGACCGAAAGGAACTGTCTGTCATGGGCCTGGTTGAGGTGCTGCGCCATCTGCCGCGGTTGCTGCGCCTGCGACGGGCCCTGTTCAAGCGCCTGTTGGCTGAGCATCCGGATCTTCTGATCGGTATCGATGCGCCGGACTTCAATCTTGGGAATGAGCGGCGCGCCCGCGATGCCGGCATCCCTACCGTGCACTATGTCAGCCCTACCGTTTGGGCTTGGCGCCAGGGGCGGGCGGCCAAGATTAGACGCAGTGCGGATCTGGTGTTGTGTCTGTTTCCTTTCGAACCGGCTTTTTACGCCGATCAGGGCGTCCGCGCCGAGTACACAGGCCATCCCATGGCGGATGTGATCGACACCGACCCGCCGGCTGATCATGCCCGCGAGGCGCTGGCACTCAATCCTCAACAGCGCACCGTGGCTTTGCTGCCCGGCAGTCGCCAGGGGGAAGTCAGCCGCCTGGCGGAGCCCCTGCTCGCGGCTGCACAGCGGCTGCAAAAAACCCATCCCGACCTGCAGTTTGTAGCGGCGCTGGCGGATGCACAGACCGGCGAACTGTTTCGTCAGGCGCTGGCCGCCAGGCCGGCGCTGAAGTGCACCGTGATCATCGGCCGGGCGCTGGAGATCATGGCCGCCAGTGACCTATGCCTGGTCGCCTCCGGTACCGCTACGCTGGAGTGCCTGCTGGTTAATCGTCCCATGGTGGTGGTCTATCGCCTGGCAGAGAGCACGCACTGGCTGGCCAGCCGTCTGCAGCTGGTGAAAAGTCCGTTTATCGCGCTGCCCAATATCCTCGCCGGAGAGTTGTTGGCACCG
>JABSSV010000368.1 GCA_013213875.1 Lysobacterales bacterium | reverse complement strand
CAGCGTGCACGGTGCGTGGCAATGGCTAGGGAGAGAAAATCGCGACGCATGGTGGTTCCTCTGGGGTTGAAGGACGATCAATGGCATCCACATGATAGACAGGCTGCGTGTGAAATGCCGATCTGCTGCAAAGTTTTGAGGATAAACTGGCATCCGGTAGCCGAGCGTCAATCTGCTTGATGCCATTGCGCATGAGCCCTGTCCGGAAACAGTGATATGAGTGACATAAGGCAAAATGAACTGCCCGAGGCGGCCAGCGTCGATCCGCGCGAGGTTGAGCACTATCGGCGCTTCGCAGCCACCTGGTGGGATCCGCAGGGGCCGTTCTGGCCGTTGCATAAACTGAATGATCTACGCGTGCCGTGGATCACCACCCGACTGTGCCGGCATTTTGACCGCGATCCGGCGTGGGAACAGCCGCTGCAGGGTCTGGCCTTGCTCGATATCGGCTGTGGTGGTGGCATCCTCGCGGAGTCCATGGCGCGGCTGGGGGCCGATGTGCACGGTATTGATGTAGTGGATCGCAATATTGCTGTCGCCTCTGATCACGCGCGGGGTCAGGGCTTGTCACTGCGCTATGAACTGGTGACGGCGGAGGCGCTGCTGGAGCGCGGTCCGGTTTATGATGCGGTTCTTAACATGGAGGTCGTTGAGCATGTGGCGGATCTGCCCGGCTTTATGTCAGCGGCCTGTGGTCTGCTGAAACCGGAAGGCATGATGTTCGTGGCCACCATTAACCGCAATCCGCTGGCCTGGCTATTTGCGATTTTTGGTGCCGAAGTCGTGTTGCGCTGGCTGCCGCGGGGTACGCATCGTTACCGTCTGCTGCGCAAACCGTCTGAAATCTTCGCGTTACTGGAGCGCCATGACTTGCAGGTGCTGGATAGCACCGGAGTTCGCGTAGACCCGCTGCGCCGCAGTTTGCATCTGTGCCGCTCCCTGCGCGTGAATTACATGCTAAGCGCGGCCCGCGCTGGCGTTAGGCGGTCCGGAGCGCAGCGTATCGACCGTGAGTGATCGGCAGCCAGAGGGAGTAGGGCTATGAAGCAAACCACACCGACACTGTTGGGCCTTGGGGGACTGATTCCCTTTGTGCTGCTAACCGGCCTCAGCCTGCTTGGGCCGGCTCCCTGGCGCGAGTTTGTGATGACCGCGTTGTTGGCCTATGGGGCGGTGATCTTGTCGTTTCTGGGTGGCATTACCTGGGGGCTGGCGGTGGATGAGAAGCTCACGCGGCGCCCCATTTATCTGGCCAGCATGGTGCCATTCTTTGCTGCCTGGCTGGCGCTGTTGCTGCAGCCGCTGGCCGGACTGATTCTGCTTGCCTGCGCCTTTCTTGCGGCGCTGGCGAACGACTTTATGCTCAAACGCGCCGGCTTATCCCCGCAGTGGTTCATGACGCTGCGACTTAGCTTGACGGCGGTCGTAGTCACCTGCCTGGTGCTGGCTGCTTTCGGCACCTAGGGCTCGCGTCAGCGCCCGGAAGCCCGCTGGCGCGGCTTCATGGTGCGTCCACGGCGCACACCTATACTTCCGTCATGATTGAAGCACTTGTCCATTTGGTTGCTGACTACCCGCGTCTGGTCATTCTCACTGGCGCGGGTATCTCGGCCGGTTCCGGTATTCCCACCTATCGTGACGATGCCGGGCGCTGGCAGCGTAGTGACCCGATTCAGCATATGGAATTCATCCAGCAGCACGCGAAAAGACAGCGTTACTGGGCGCGGAGCATGAACGGCTGGTCCTATGTGGCGCGGTCCCAGCCTAATGCTGCGCACAGGGCGCTGGCTGACTTGGAGGCCCTGGGCCATGTGTCTCTGCTGGTAACGCAGAATGTTGATCGCCTGCACCAGCGCGCCGGCTCCACGCGTGTGGTCGACTTGCACGGGCGTCTGGATCAGGTCGAATGTCGCAGCTGCGGCATGACCGTGGACCGCCATTCCATGCAGGAAGAGTTGAAGGCGCTGAATCCGGATTACGCCAGCTTCCGGGCTGAGATCCGACCCGATGGGGATGCGGAGGTTGCCGATCACTGGGTAGAGCATTTTCAGGTTCCGGCATGCCGCGCCTGCGGCGGTATGCTCATGCCAGCGGTGGTGTTTTTTGGGGGTAGCGTGCCGCGGGAGCGGGTTGCGAAGGTCCAGCAGGCCGTGCAGCAGGCGGATGCCCTGTTGGTGGTCGGCTCCTCGCTGATGGT
>JABSSV010000367.1 GCA_013213875.1 Lysobacterales bacterium | reverse complement strand
CCCAGCGCGAAATGCTGCTGCTCCAGGCCGCAGCCATGCAGCGGCTGGATGCGCTGGAAGAGGAAAACCGGCGCCTGCGCGCCCTGCTGGGCGCCACCGCGGGGCAGGAATTCAGTTACCGCTTCGCCGAACTGCTCCGGGTCAGCCTTGATCCCTACAGCCACCAGGTGCGCATCAATCAGGGTTCCGAGGCCGGCGTGTTCGTAGGACAGGCGGTGCTGGACGGGCAGGGTGTCATGGGGCAGGTCGAGACGGTGACCTCCGGCCAGGCGCGTGTGCGCCTGATTTCCGATCCGGATCACGCTTTGCCGGTGCAGCTGTTGCGCACCGGCCAGCGGTCTGTGGCCATTGGCGTGGGCGACGTCGGTCGCCTCGTGCTGCCGAATCTGCCCATCCAGTCCGACGTGCGCAGCGGCGATGTGCTGGTGACCTCAGGTCTCGGTGAGCGCTTTCCGCCCGGCTTCCCCGTGGCCGTCGTAAGCGAGATTCGCCGCGATACGGGGGGTGCGTTTCTGGAAGTGAGTGCGGAGCCTCTGGCGGCGCTGGATCGCGGTCGGGAGGTGTTGCTGGTCACCGTGCTGGAGGTGCCGGAGGACAATCCGGCGGCGGCGCCAGCCCTGGAAGCGGAACCTGCCGCGCCGCTGGAAAACGCCACGGGTGAAGACTTATGAAGCGGACCCAGGATCGCGTTTCCGTCCTGCTGCTGGCGCTGTTTCTGGCCCTGCTGTTGACGCTGGCCCCGCTGCCGGTGGCACTGGAGCCGCTGCGGCCTTACTGGGTGGCACTGGTGCTGATTTACTGGTCCCTGGAGGTGCAGCAACCCATACCGCTGGGTGCGGTGTTCCTGCTCGGCTTGCTGCTGGATGTGCTGCTGGCGTCTCTGCTGGGGCTGCACGCCTGCAGCCTGCTGATCATGGTCTATCTGGTGCGCCGCTTTCGCCCGCGCATCCGCTTTTTCCCGCCCTGGCAGCAGGCGCTGGCGGTGCTGCTGTTGCTGCTCAATGACCGCGTGATTCTGCTCTGGCTCAGCGTGCTGCTGGGTGAGCCCGTGCCCAGCTGGCGCTACTGGCTGGCACCGCTGGTGACCACCGCGCTGTGGCCCTGGGTCTTTCTGGCCCTGGATCAGGCGCGCCTGGTGCGTCGCCAGGTGGGCAAGCACTAGTTCATGGCACGTCTGCCGCTGAACCGACCGCTGAAAGACCAGCAGGAAGAGCTGCTGCTGTTTCGCCGCCGGGCGCGCATTGGCTACCTGATTATTGTGCTGTTTGTGCTGGCGCTGGCCGGGCGCTATCTGTGGTTGCAGCTATGGCAGCACGAACAATTTGTAACGCGCTCTGAATCGAACCGCGTGCAGGTGCGCTCCATCGCGCCCAACCGGGGTGTGATCTACGACCGCCGGGGCCGCGTGATTGCGGCCAATGAGCCGGCCTGGCGTCTGGAGCTGATTCCGGAAAACACCGGGGATCTGCAGGCCACGCTGGCGGCACTTGGCGAGCTGCTGACGCTCAGTGATGACGACCTCGCGCGTTTCGAGCGGGCGCGGCGCCGGGCGCGCAGCTTCGAGCGGGTACCGCTGCGCTTTGATCTGTCGGAACGGGAAATCTCGCGCTTCGCCGTAAACAAGCACCGCTTCGAGGGTGTGGATGCGGTGCCCTACCTATCCCGCCACTACCCCTATGCGGATGCGCTAACCCATGTGCTGGGCTACGTGGGTCGGCTGGATGCGCGGGATCTGCGCCGGGTCGACAAGAATGCCTATCGTGGCACCACCCACATCGGTAAATCCGGCGTTGAGCGTGCTCATGAGCAGCTGCTGCACGGGCAGGCCGGGGTAGAACGGGTGGAAACCAATGCGCGCGGGCGCACGGTGCGGGTCCTGGAGCGGCAGGACCCGGTGCATGGCACGGACCTGATACTGTCCATTGACCTGGCCGTCCAGCAGGCGGCCTGGGACGCGCTGGGTGACCGCGCCGGTTCCGTCGTCGCCATTGACCCGCGTGACGGGGCGGTGCTGGCACTGGTGAGCAAACCGTCTTTTGATCCCAACCTGTTTGTGCATGGGATTTCCCAGGCCGCCTATCAGGCCATCCTCGAGCAGCCACAGCGGCCGCTGGTGAATCGCTCCATTGCCGGTGGCTACGAGCCGGGTTCCACCCTGAAACCCTTCGTGGGCCTGGCCGGGCTGGAGCTGGGTGTGATGCAGCGGGATCAGCGGATTTTTTCCGGCGGGCAGTATTTTCTGCCCAACTATGATCGGCCCTATCGTGACTGGAAAGCCGGTGGCCACGGGTCCGTGGATCTGGCGCGGGCGCTGGAGGAATCGGTAAATACCTATTTCTACCAGCTGGCGCTGGACCTGGGTATTGATCGCATGCACGACTATCTGGAGCAGTTTGGCTTCGGTCTGCCAACGGGTATTGATCTGCCGGGCGAGAGCAGCGGCCTGTTGCCTTCGCGAGACTGGAAACGCGGCCGCTTTAACCAGCCCTGGTATCCGGGCGAAACGGTGATTGCTGGTATTGGCCAGGGCTTTAACGTGGTCACGCCGCTGCAGCTGGCGAATGCCCAGGCGGCCCTGATCAACGGCGGGCGCCGCTGGCAGCCCAACGTGCTGTTCGCCACCAAGGGGCCGGCGGATGAAACGGCCCAGCGACAGCAGTCTGCGCTTAGCGCCGAGATTCCGATCGCCGATCCGCGCAACTGGGAAGTGGTGCTGGACGGCATGCATCGGGTGGTGAACGGCCGTCGCGGCACGGCCCAGGAAATCGCGCAAGGTGCTGGCTACCAGATAGCAGGCAAAACCGGCACCGCGCAGGTGTTCACGCAGGATCAGAGCCAGGATTATGCGCAGGAGGAGCTGGCCGAGTCCTTGCGCAATCACGCACTGTTTATCGCCTACGCGCCCTATGAGCAGCCGCGTATCAGCGTGGCGGTGGTGGTGGATCATGGTGGCGCCGGTTCCACCGTGGCCGCGCCCATCGCCCGCGCTACGCTGGACGCCTGGCTGGCTCAGGAGCAGTTGGCCCAACCACCGGCCGAGGTGCTGTCGCCATGAAACAATGGCTGCCCCACTGGGTCGGTGTGCCGCGCTTGGATCTGCCGCTGCTGCTGGCCCTGTTGCTGGTAATGGGGGCCGGTTTGCTGGTGCTCTACAGCGCGTCTGGGCAGGAGTCGGCACTGGTAACGCGGCAGGCCATCCGGCTCGGTATCGGGCTGGCGGTGTTGCTGCTGATCAGTCAGGTTCCACCCTATCTACTGCGTCTCTGGACGCCCTGGATTTACGGCCTAGGTCTGGTGCTGGTGGCGGCCACCTGGGCCGTGGGCGAAGGCAAGGGCGCCGATCGCTGGCTGGATTTTGGCCTGCTGCGTTTTCAGCCTTCGGAGCTGATGAAGCTGGCCGTGCCCATGATGGTGGCCTGGTATCTGCACGGACGGGTGCTGCCGCCCAACTGGCGCGATCTGTCCATCTGCCTGCTGCTGCTGGTCGTGCCGGCCCTGCTGATCGCCCGCCAGCCTGATCTCGGTACCGCGCTGCTGGTGGGCATCAGTGGTGCCTTTACGCTGTTTCTGGCGGGCCTGCGCTGGCGCGTGATTGG
>JABSSV010000366.1 GCA_013213875.1 Lysobacterales bacterium | reverse complement strand
CAATGCCACGGTCCGTGAGGTGTTTGACGATGCTCTGGATCTCACGTACGGACAGCGGGTCGACGCCTGCAAAGGGTTCGTCCAGCAAGATATAGCGCGGGTTGGAGGCCAGCGTGCGGGCAATCTCCACCCGCCGTCGTTCACCGCCGGAAAGGCTGATACCCGGCTGGTCGGAAAGGTGCGCAACGCCCAGCTCTTCCAGTAGGGATTGCAGTTCGTTGGCGCGGCCTTGCGCGTCCAGGTCCCGGCGCATCTCCAGAATGGACAGGACGTTGTCCTCGACGCTGAGCTTGCGAAAGATGGATGCTTCCTGCGGTAGATAACCAACCCCGAGCTGCGCGCGGACGTTCACCGGTTCATGGGTCACGTCCTGATCATCCACGGTGATACCACCTTTGCTGACCGGTATGAGTCCCACGATCATGTAGAAGCAGGTGGTCTTGCCGGCGCCATTGGGGCCCAGCAGCCCAACCACCTCACCGGGCTCCACACGCATGCTGACGCCGCGTACAACGTGGCGCTTGCGGTACTGCTTATGCAGATTATTGGTCCGCAGCATCGTCCTGCTCCGGTGCTGCTCCGGAATCCTCCGCCGCGTCGGCTGCAGGTAGGTCACCGGCAACCTCCGGATCGAGGCGAATGCTGAAGCGCCCGTCCGGCAAATCACTGCCGTTACCCTCGAACTGCTGCGTATCCAGGTCGTAGCTGAGCCAGGCGCCGGTGAGGCGATATTGGGGATGAACCACGTCGACGGCATCCTCCAGTTCCACCACGCCCTGCAGCACCCGATAGGTGATTTGGCCCGCACTGGCATTGACCATGCCTTGCTCTTCGATTTCCTGTTCCAGTCGCACGGGTGAGCCACGGAAAGTGACCAGGCTGACGCGGCCTTCAGTTTTTGTGATATCCGCTTCATCGGCGACGATATGCAGCGTGCCCTGACGGATGTCCACGCCGCCCTTGAAGGTGGTAACCCCATCGCCGAGCGTGCCAGACCAATTGCCCGTGTCGACCAGCATGGGCTGCTGCCGGTCTGTTTCCAGAGCGGCACTCAGTCCCGGCAGGGTCAGCAGGCAGAGGCTCAGCACCAGGGGCCGCAAGCGGGCCGTGATGGGACCTTTAATTGGGAAGCTCAAAGCGCGCTCGTACATCGTTATCCAATTGAAATTCGTTGCTCAGCATGTTGATGAAGAACCCGCGGCCCTCTACCTCGCCGGCGAGGTCCTGCACGCGCAGCGCCGCTGTGGACCGGGCGGTGCGCTCATTAATGGCCAGGGTCACATCACGGGTATCGATCTCCAACTGGTCCGCAGCCAGCGCACCTTCGCGACGAACTCGGACCTTGCCGGCTAAAAACACCTCTTCCTGATCGGCGCTGATAACGCCGTTGTCGGCCATGATATGCCATTTGAATCCTTCATGACTGACTTCCAGGCGCGGTTGCTGAATCTGACCGATATTGCTGTCAGCATTATTGGTCAATCGCGGCGCCCACAGGCGCATGGCAAGCAGTCCCTGAGTGTCGTAGGCGCGCAGCTCAAAGCGTTCCAGGGCGTAGTCCAACCGCGTATCCAGTCCCTGCGTCGGTGGCTCCAGCCCGGCATCCTGACGCTGCACAAGGATATAGCTGCCGGCGGCAAGCACAGCAGCCAGTATCAGTCCGCGTCGAGTGCTGCGGGAAATCATGGGTTGCGGGTGTTCATTGCAAGAACGGCGCCAGCGTGGCGGCCCGCAGATCCTGCGCATCCAGCAGCAATTCGCAGAGTTCACGCACGGCGCCTGCGCCGCCTGCGCGCGTTGTGATCCAGTGTGCTGCCGCCTTTACCTCGGCCGGGGCGTGGGGCACCGTCACCGCCAGCCCCACGCGCTGCAGAACTGGCAAATCAATCCAGTCATCGCCCGCATAGGCCAGTTGCTCCGCTGCAAGGCCGGTTTGCTTCAACAGATCCTGCAGGGCGGTGCCCTTGTCGTCCTGGCCCTGATAGACGTGCTCAATACCCAGGCTGGCAGCGCGATCGGTCACCATGCGCGAAGCCCGGCCGGTAATGATCGCCAGTGTAAAACCGGCCTTGCGCAGGGCATTCAGGCCCAGACCGTCAGCCACGTGAAAGGCCTTGATTTCGCGGCCCTCACTGTCGAAATACAGCCGTCCGTCAGTCAAAATGCCGTCCACGTCCAGGGCCAGCAACCGTATCTGGCGGGCGCGTTCAAGCAGCGCTGGGTCGGACGACATGGTCATACCACCCCTGACCGGAGCAGGTCATGGAAGTTCAACACACCGACCAGTTGCTGCTGGGAATCCAGCACCAGCAGGCCCTGGATGGAGCGTTGCTCCATCAACTGCACGGCTTCCACCGCCAGTGCGTCTGGCTCAATGCTGATCGGATCGGGCGTCATGACCGTGCGCACGATAACCTGATGGGGATCCATGGCCTCGCCGAGCGCGCGGCGCAGGTCACCATCGGTGAACACACCGGTGACGGTGCCGGCATCGTTACGAACGGCCGTCATGCCCAGGCGTTTTTCCGAGATTTCTACGATCGCTTCCGCCACCGTGGCTGTCTCCGAGACGCAGGGCATGGCTGCGCCCGTATGCATGAGATCGCTGATGCGGATAATCAGGCGCCGGCCTAACTGGCCAGCCGGATGGGAGCGCGCGAAATCTTCGCGGGTAAAGCCACGGGTCTCCAGCAGCGCGACTGCCAGCGCGTCGCCCATAACCAGCGCTGCCGTGGTGCTGGATGTGGGTGCCAGGCCCAGGGGGCAGGCTTCTTCGCGCACGCGCACATCGAGGTTGATATCAGCGAATTCGGCCAGGTAGGAACCAGGATTACCGGTCATGGCGATCAGTACCACATGCAGGCGCTTGAGTACCGGTAGCAGCTGTTTCACCTCATCGGTCTCGCCCGAGTTGGACAGCACCAGCACCACATCCTCGGCGGTAATCATGCCAAGATCGCCATGATTCGCTTCCGCTGCGTGCACGAAGAAGGCGGGCGTTCCCGTGCTGGCCAGCGTGGCAGCTATCTTGTTGCCGATATGGCCGGACTTGCCCACGCCGAGCACAACTACCCGCCCGCGACAGGCGAGAATAGCGTCGCAGGCGGCGATGAAACCGGCATCGATGCGCTCCGTCAGTTCCTGTACGGCCCGCGCTTCCGTTTCGATTACTGCCCGCGCCAGTTTGCTGAGTGCGGCTTCGTGATCGTTGTGTTCGCTCATAGGTGTCAGTCTAGCGTCTCGGACCATTCATGGGTCAGGCGGCCGGCGTCACAAAACTGTCCGGCCCCATCCAGATCACCGCCTGATAGATGATAAAAATCAGTAGCAGCAGGGCACCGGCGCCTCGTCCTATGCGCCCCGGACCGCGGAAGTCGGATGCCAGCAGAAAAACCAGGCCGGTCAACAGGAACATAACGGGAAAGTCCCGCGCCAGCACCATGCTCTGAATTTCAATGGGTCGAATGGACGCGGCGATGCCGAGGACGCCTAGCAGGTTGAACAGATTGGAGCCGATGATGTTGCCGATGGCAATATCGTCTTCCTTGCGAATGGCGCTGGTGATGGCCGTGGCCAGCTCCGGCAGGCTGGTTCCAAAAGCCACCACGGTCAGGCCAATTACCGTGTCGGTGACGCCGAGCTGGCTGGCGATGCCGATGGCACCCTCAACCAGAAAATGGGAGCTGGCGGGAAGGGCAATCAGGCTCACGACCAGCCAGAACACCGCCACCTTGGTCGGCATGTCCGTGGGGATTTCAGCTTCCAGTTCCTGGGCAAAAGGGTCATTGGCCGGGCGTGATAGCCCAAACCTGATCAGCCATGCAATCAGCGCGAACAAAGCAAGCAGCAGCAAATAGCCCTCCAGGCGGCTGAGCTGCATGTTCAGACACATGAGCAGGGTGATGAGCATGACCAGCAGCAGTAGCGGATATTCGCGCTTGAGCGTGCTCGATTCCAGGCGTAGCGGATAAACCAGAGCGGTGAAGCCGAGTATGAGCCCCATGTTGGCGATGTTGGACCCGATCGCATTACCCACCGCCAGGCCCGCATTGCCCCGCGTGGTGGCCACCGCTGACACCACCAGTTCCGGCGCAGAGGTGCCGAAACCAACGATAACCAGCCCAATGATCAGCGGTGAAACGCCGAGGTTACGGGCCGTAGCGGACGCGCCCGCTACCAGCCGGTCCGCGGCCCAGACGAGCAGCAGAAAGCCGCCGATCAGTTGAATTAGATCAACTACCATCGCTGCGCCCGCCCGGAGCCAGAAAGCGCCCGATTTTGCGCGCTAATATGGATCTGCTGCCGGGTGTTTTGCCACCGGTCTGATTGAATTAAAATAACCAACTCCTGCTTACCCGCCCGCTGCTCGGCTGCCCGAAGCTGCTGAGCGCAATCTGATGGAACGCTAGTCTATGGACAGCAAGACAATTGAGCAAATGATCCGGCAAGGTTTGCCTGATGCAGAGGTCACCGTGAACGGTGATGACGGCGTTCATTTCGAGGCCGTGGTGGTCAGTGCGGCCTTTGCCGGCAAGCCCACGCTCCAGCGCCATCGCATGGTTTACGCCACGCTCGGTGAACTCATGGGGCGTGAAATCCACGCGCTGGCCTTGCGGACAGAAACGCCCGACGCTGGATCCGTGACCTAAATGGCTGCCATCGAAATTACCGGCGGCACGGCGCTGGAGGGTGAAACCTGGATCTCGGGCGCGAAGAATGCGGTGCTGCCGATACTGGTAGCGAGCATTCTGGGCGACGAGCCCAGTCGCATCGGCAACGTACCCCACCTGCGTGATGTCACCACCACCATGGAACTGCTTGGACAGCTGGGCGCCAGCCTGGCCGTTGATGAGCAGATGAATATCGAGATCGATCCCCGCGGCATACATAGCTGTGAGGCGCCCTATGAACTGGTCAAGACCATGCGCGCCAGCATCCTTGTGCTCGGGCCCCTGGTGGCCCGCCATGGCCGCGCCGTCGTGTCTCTGCCCGGCGGCTGCGCCATCGGTTCACGGCCCGTGAACCTGCACCTGCGCGGTTTGGAGCAATTGGGCGCCAAGGTCAGTGTGCAGAACGGCAACATTGTGGCCGAGGCCCCCCGTCTCACGGGGGCGCGCATCGTTATGGACATGGTGACCGTTACCGGGACGGAAAACCTGATGATGGCCGCCACCCTGGCCAAGGGTACAACGATCATTGAAAACGCGGCGCAGGAGCCTGAAGTCATTGATCTTGCCAATTACCTCAAAGCCATGGGGGCGCAGATCGAGGGCGCCGGCACCCACGTGCTGACCATCACGGGCGTGGAGCGTTTGGGGGGAGCGGAACACCGGGTACTTCCCGATCGTATCGAAACCGGCACCTTCCTGGTGGCTGCGGCCATGACCGGTGGTTGCATCAAGCTTACCAACGCGGCACCGCATGATCTTGACGCGGTGCTGGACAAACTCAGTGAGACCGGCGCCGAATTGGCCAGTGGTGCCGACTGGATATCCCTGGACATGAAGGGGCAGCGCCCGCGCGCGGTGGACATCACCACTTCGCCCTATCCGGCGTTCCCCACCGACATGCAGGCTCAGTTTACGGCCATGAACACCATTGCCGAAGGCACGGGCATCATTACCGAGACCGTGTTTGAGAACCGCTTCATGCACGTGCAGGAATTGCAGCGACTCGGTGCTGATATCAGTCTCAAGGGCAATAGCGCCGTGATTCGCGGCGTTGACGTGCTGCACGGTGCGCCGATCATGGCCACGGACTTGCGTGCCTCAGCGGGTCTCGTGCTGGCGGGCCTAGTCGCCCGGGGCAAGACCCTGGTTGACCGTGTCTATCACATTGATCGGGGCTATGAGCTTATCGAAGAAAAACTGGGTCAACTCGGCGCCAGAATACGTCGCGTGGAATCGGTGGAGGCAGCCCTGGCGGAGCGCACTGACTCCTGAGGCCCGCCTAGTGGCATGGTAGCAGGCCGCCATCTGTCTGCAGATTCAGCGGCGCTTCCAGAGGCTGGTCGTCCAGCACAATGCCGTCGGCTTCCAGCGCCAGCCGGCGTTCACAAAATAGGCGCATGACCGCCTGTAGCAGGGCGTGCTCGCGGGGCGCCAGGCGCGCTGCCAGTGTTTGTTCGCTGTCATCGGCCTGCACCGGCACCCGCACCTGAGCGATGACCGGTCCATCATCCAGTTCCGGTGTCACAAAATGGATGCTGGCGCCATGCTCCCGATCCCCGGCCTCCAAGGCGCGCCGGTAGGTGTGTAGCCCCTTGTATTTTGGCAGCAGGGACGGGTGTTGATTGATCATGCGCCCGGCGAAGGCCCGGACCAGCTCGGCGCCGAGAATGCGCATATAGCCGCTGAGAAGAATCAGTTCGGCACCGCTGCGCTCCAGCGCCCGTTGCAGCGCAACATCTTCGCCCTCGGCACCGGCCAGGCGTGCGTTAACCACCTCCTGAGGAATGCCAGCAGCGGCCGCATGCGCCAGCCCGCCGGCATCGGCACGATTGCTGATTACCTGCACCAGTTGCAGGGGCAAAGCACCCCTTGCCTGGGCTTCGATCAGGCTTTTAAGGTTGGAGCCACTGCCAGAAATCAGCGTGGCCACCCGCAGCGGTTCGGTCACCGGTAGTGCACCCGTTCTGTATGGTCGGTGATGTCGATCACCTCTCCCAGATCTACGCAGGCTTCGCCCAGTTCGGCCGCGCTGGCCTGCACGGCCGCGGCGCTATGCGCCGGAACCAGTAACACCATGCCGATACCGCAGTTGAAGGTGCGCAGCATTTCCGCGTCGGCAATATTGCCGGCCTCCTGTAGCCAGCGGAACACCTCCGGCAGTTCCCAGGCGCTTCGATCGACCCGAATACCGAGCCCGTCCGGTACCACGCGAATGATATTTTCGGTGATGCCACCGCCGGTAATATGAGCCAGACCATCAATACGGTGCTCAGCCAGCAGGGCGAGCACGGCCTGCACGTAGATGCGCGTAGGCGCCAGCAACGCGCGCCCTAGGGTCTGATCGCCCAGGGCCTGCTCCGGATCCGCGCCCGCATGGTCCAATACCTTCCTGATCAGCGAATAGCCATTGGAATGCGGACCGGACGAGGCCAGGCCCAGCAGACGGTGACCCGCACGGATGTACGCGCCGTCGATCAGTTGATCCTGCTCTACGGCACCGACCGTGAAGCCAGCCAGGTCATAGTCTCCGGCACCGTACATGCCGGGCATCTCGGCTGTTTCACCGCCGATCAGTGCGCAGCCGGCCTGGCGGCACCCTTCCGCGATGCCCTCGATCACCTGCTGGGCCTGCGCCAGTTCGAGCTTGCCGGTCGCGAAATAATCGAGGAAGAACAGGGGTTCGGCGCCGCAGGCAAGGATATCGTTGACACACATGGCGACCAGATCGATACCGATCGTGTCATGGATATTTAACTGCCTGGCCAGCATCAGTTTTGTACCCACACCGTCCGTGCCTGACACCAGTACCGGGTCCCTGTAGCGCTCCGGGTCGAGTTTGAACAGGCCGCCGAATCCGCCAATACCCGTCATGACACCCGGTCGGAAGGTGGTTTTGACCGCAGGTTTGATCCGGTCTACGAGAGCGTTGCCAGCATCGATGTCGACGCCTGCGTCGCGATAGGTCAGGGCGTCGCTGTGCTTCTTGTTATCGGCCATGGGGATTCAGTTTCCGCTAAATGTGGCAAGCGCCTATGGTATCGTATTTACGGTTCTCAGAAGACCGGCGCTTGCGAAAAACGCGCACGAAAAACCTATGCTACCAATCCGTTACCCAGCCCTGGCGCTGCTTCTGCTTTTGGCCCTACCGCGGCTTGCGCTGGCGCAGGACCTTTATGCCGGCACGGTGCCGGTGGCCAGTCAAAGTGAGGCGGATCGCCGCGCGGCCGCACCCGCTGCGCTGCGGGAAGTGCTCGTGAAGCAGAGCGGACAGCGCGAGCCCAGGCTGGATGCCCGTGGCGAAGCGGCGTTGGCACGCGCCAATGACATAATGATTGCTTTCCAATACCGGCAAAGCCCGGTTGTGGGGCAGCAGGAACCGCAGCTGGAACTGATCGCGGGTTTCCTTCCGGCCGCGGTTGACCAGCTGGTGCGGGACCTGCGCTTGCCACGCTGGCGTCTGGAGCGTTTGCCGGTCACGCTCTGGCTGGTTTTGGACGATGGCCTGGGGCGCAAACTCATGCCAGTGGAATACCGCGAAGACTATGCGCGCCTGGAACAGGAGGCGCTGCGCCGCGGCTTGCCGGTACGTTGGCCGGATCTCGATGAGGCAGCGCTGGCTGCTATCGATGTGCAGCTGCTTTGGGGCGGCTACACGGAGCAGTTACTTGGTACCCAGACGCCGGCGGTGGCTATCGTGACGGCCCGTCGCGAAGGTCCTGACTGGCGCTTGCGCTGGACCTACGAGGACAGCAGCACCGCTACCGGCTGGCGTATGCAGGAACGCGATTTGCAGCGTGGCCTCATGGAAGGGATCAATCGCCTGGCGGATGAGGTGGCTGCGGCCAATACCATTGGCCTCGGTGGCGCTGGCGTGCAACGCGTGGTGCTGTCCGTCACAGGGCTCAATAGCGGTGAGGATTTTGCCCGGGTATTGGCCTATCTGGAGTCCCTGAGTCTGGTGGACGATGTGCGCGTGCGCGACGCGCGGCCCGCGACTCTGAGTTTTGAGTTGAATCTCAATGCGGCGCCACGGTTTCTGGAAGATGCTTTGCAGCGTGATGGCCGGCTAATCCCCGCTGAGGGGCGCATGGCCTACCGTCTGCGACCCGAGGCTGCCCCTGTGACAATTAATGAGATGAATCCATGACGGAATCAAAAAGCTGGT
>JABSSV010000365.1 GCA_013213875.1 Lysobacterales bacterium | reverse complement strand
TGGCCTTGCTGGACCTGCTTGATCGGCGGCTGTTTACCTATCGGGCCGACCGCCTGCGGCTGGGTGACATAGACTTACTGACACTGAGCGCGCGAGCGCGTCGACAGCTTCGCGGACAGGGTATGGCCGCTATTTTCCAGGATCCCTCTACCGCGCTGGACCCGGTCAGCACCGTCGGACGTCAGTTACAGCGGGTCGTCAGGCGGCAGCTGAATCTGTCCACCTCGGATGCCCGCAAAACCGTGCTGCAGGCACTGCAAGCGGTGGGCTTCGAAGATCCACAGGCCATCGCCCGCAGCTGGCCGCACGAGTTATCCGGCGGCATGCGCCAGCGCATCATGATTGCCCATGCGCACGCTCTGCGGCCGCGGTTACTGATTGCCGATGAACCCACCACTGCATTGGATACGGGCAACAAGCAACGCGTTCTGAGACAACTGCAAAACCTTCAGACCGAGCATGGCACTGCCGTCCTTCTGATTACGCATGATCTGCGCCTGCTACCGCGCATCGCTGATCAGGTGCTGGTCATGCGCGACGGCCGATTGGTGGAACAGACCAAGGCCCGCGCACTTTTTCAGGCACCGCAGCATGAATACAGCCGTCAACTGCTGGCTGATTTACCCCCGGCGGTGCGCAAGGGAGGGCCCATGCGCGCGGCGCGCGAGAACAATCCGCTGCTAACGGTAGAGGGACTGACGGTCACCCACCGCAGCAACAAACGCCGCCGCATCAACGCTGTAAAGCAGGTGTCCTTCGAGATTCTGGAGGGCGAAATTTTGGGCTTGACCGGCGTCTCGGGCGCGGGCAAGAGCACGCTGGCGCGCACTCTGCTTCAGCTACACGAGCCTGATCAGGGCAGCATCAGGCTTCGGGGTCAGGAACTCATCGGCGCCAATAAGGAACAGCTACAGGCTGCCCGACGGGCCATGCAGATCGTGTTCCAGGATCCGCTCACCGCTTTGAGTCCCAGACGTAGCATCTATCAACTGCTCCAGGAGCCGGCCCGTCATTTCGGGCTGGATGACAGCCATGCGCACTGCGTGGCCTGCCTGGCCGCGGTAGAGCTTGAGGCCGATGTGCTGTCGCGCAAACCGGCGGCCTTCTCATCGGGTCAGCGCCAGCGCATCGCGCTGGCGCGCGCACTGATCAGTGATCCGGCCATGCTGATTGCGGATGAGACGCTGTCTGCGCTCGATGTGTCTGTGCAGCAGCGTATCGTGAGCCTGCTCCAGCGACTTTGCCGTGAGCGGAATATCAGCCTGCTACTGGTTTGCCACGACCTGGCGCTGCTGCAGCAACTGGCGGACCGCACGGCCGTCATGCAAGCCGGTAAACTGGTGGAACTGGGTCCCACGCGGCGGCTGCTGGATCAACCGAGTCATGAACATACGCGCGAACTGGTGGCCGCGCAGCTTGCTCTGGATGCGACCCGACCAGCAGCGCCGGCTCGCGCTGTGGACCCCTAGGCCTTAAGCTTCAGTCTCAATGACGAGCACCCGGAGATGCGACCCATGTTGAATGCGCAACGGCTTGTGACCTTTCTGCTGTTTGGCACCGCTTGCTTATTGGCGGCGTGCAGCAGCAACCAAATCAAAGGCGAGCCGCCTTTTGCTCAAATCATGAGCTGGACGCAGAGCGACGGGCGCTTGAGCGTTGAACTCAGATTGCGCAATGTTAATGACGAAGCACTCGGGATCGACGGCCTGGCGCTGCGCATTATGCTGCCGGACAATGGAGTCTTGACGAGTCAGAGCAGCGATCTGAAGGTCAGCTTGCCGGCCGGTGGCTCGGAGCGACTCACGCTGGACCTTACCGCCAACAGCCCGGCGCTGGAGCAATTCGTGGCCCTGGAATCGGGCGCAATCAGCAGCCTTTCCTACGAACTCACGGGCCAGCTGTTACGCTCTGGCAAGCGCGCCATGACGCTGAACCGGGAAGGTTTTATTTATCCAGTGCCCGGGCGCTCAGGCCAGTTCCGCTGAGTGGGACCCTCGCCGGGACTGCCGCGCAGGCTTCTCGATTGACCCCTTTAACCGTGCCCAGTTAGGCTGGCCACGCGCTAAACTTAAGCAGGATAGACCGCCGATGATTATTTCCTTTGAACTCTCCGAAGCCGACCTGGAGCGACTGCAGCAGCTCATGAACCAGGCGCGACAGAATGCCGAGCATCGCGCGCTGGACGATATTGTGGCCGCGGCCCGCCGCCTGCTGGAAGATGTACGTCGGTCCGATGCCAGTGGATTTATTCGCGATCGCATGAACACGCTGGAGATTCTCATCGGCATGGTGACTGACAGCAGCTGGGGGCTGATCGAGGAAGACAAGGAACGCGTCATCAACGCGCTGGCCTATTTTTCAGAAACCGACGATCTGATTCCCGATGAAATCCCCGTACTGGGCTATCTTGATGACGCCATCATGATCGAAATTGTCAGCCTGGAACTGCAGCATGAGATTCAGGCTTACCGGGATTTTGTCATGTATCGTTCGGTGGAGCTGGCCCGTCTGGGCGATGCGGCGGCAACGCCGGATCGGGCCCAGTGGCTGGAAAATCGTCGCCAGCAACTGCATTCGCGCATGCGCAGACGGCGCCGGCGCGGTGACAAAGCCCAGCAGGGCCGTTCGCCCTTCTCTTTGCTCTAGGCAACCTAGCGACCACCGGATACGGAACTGATGAGCCAGCAACGCCTTCCCTTTCTGATCGCCATTGAAACCGATCCCCTGCGCTATCACGGTGAGCATGGGCATCGTCCTGCGGTTCTGGAAAGTCCTGCGGCGGAACAGCTGCTGGCACGCGTGGCGGCTGATCTGGGCAACTTGCTGCCCGATGCGCACCGCACCCACTTCAGCCTGGTTGGTGCCCTGTATGACCAGGCCCAGCTGCTGCGACCGCAATGGCCCATCTACGCAGCCATGGAAAAAATTAATCGTGCCCGCCTGGGCGGTAATCTGGATGGGGCTTCCCTACTGAGTATTGGTGCAGCAGATGGCGATCTGCCCATGACGGAACTGGTGCCGGATGCCGGCTTGCCACCGGGCATTCTCCAGCTGCTGCCCTGCATGCTTTTGGGCGATTCGGACGTGCTGGAGGCGCTTGAGGCAGAAATGGAGCACCGTTTCTTCGAAGAGGGTCAGCTGTCAGCGAAAACCGCTCAGGCCCTGGAGCTGGATTTTGGCATCGGCATCGCACACGCCCGCTTTATGACCGTAACGGATCTGCGGGCCATGCTGAAACTGCAGCTGGATCACTTTGGCTTTGGCAGTCTCTGGACCCTGCTGGATGCGGCATTGGAAGGGGACGCAGCCAGCGCGCCGGTGCAGGGTGCGGTCGGTCAGCGTTTCACCTGGGATGGCAGCCAGGTCGCAGCCGACTTTGAGACCTTCGATTACTGGGCCGGCGACGGCTCCGGCAAGGAAGTCGAAGACCAGCATCTGGCCAGCGCCTATGCCGACTGGACCCGAGAGTATCGCCAGTATCTGGTGACGCTGGGGGCTCATGGCATCGCCGTTACGCAGCGTTTGGCCAGCGATGGCAGCGCGCTGGAAGGCAGTTTTTTTGTGGAAGATGCCGGCGCGATCGATGAGCAGTTGGCCAGCATCACGGAACAGGGCGTTGAGGAACTGGGCGTGGTTGCGGTGACACTGGCCCATGCGGGGCGCCTGCAACACTTCTACCCGCTTCAGGCGGAAGGCCTGAACCATATCCATGACCACATACGCACCCTGGGCTCAAGCCAGCTGGCTCTGGCTTTCCCCGGCGGGCTCAGTCTGGATGTGCTCACCCGGCGCTTGCGGCCCGATGGCTAGCTTGCGCACCCTGCCGCGCTTGATTCAAGCCACTGCGGCCCCATCTTCTGTGCAACACACAGCTTAAGCCGGAGTAAAACATGGCGCTCGACGACGCAACCCGGGATCTTATTGAACAGCAGATCAACAGCCACCGCGTGGTGCTCTATATGAAGGGCAACCCGCGCCAGCCCATGTGCGGCTTCTCCGCCAAAACTGCCGGCCTGCTCGACAGCGTGCTGGAGGATTATGTCCACGTGGATGTCATGCAGGACGAGAGCATCCGCGAGGGGATTAAGGTCTACGGCCAGTGGCCGACCATCCCCCAGCTGTACATCGATGGTGAACTGGTAGGCGGCTGCGACATTGTCACGGACATGTACAACTCCGGTGAGCTGCACGCCATGCTCGGCCTGGAAGCACCCGATCGCACGCCACCGGAAATCACCATTACCCCGAAGGCGGCGGAAAAGATTCAGGAAGCGATGGAAGGTCACAGCGGCATCAGTCTGCATCTGCAGGTTGACCCTGATTTCCAAGCGCGTTTCCAACTGGCGCCGGCTCAGGGCGGGGAAATTGCGGTGTCCGCCAGCGGCATCAATGTCCTGTTCGACGTTGCCTCTGCACAACGCGCCCGCGGCGCGGCCATTGACTGGGTGGAGACCATGCAGGGCGAGGGCTTGTCCATCAATCTGCCGGAAGCCCCCGCAGCCATACCCCAGCTGAGCGTGCAAGAATTGCAGGCCCTGCTGGAAGAAGAGCGCGTGCTACTGGTGGATGTGCGTTCCGATGAGGAGCGTTTGAAAGCCAGCATTGCCAATGCGCAACCCATGAACGCGGCCCTCATGGAGCAGTTGGAATCCATGCCGAAAGACACGGCTCTGGCTTTTATCTGTCACACGGGTCAGCGCAGTCAGGTCGCCGCGGAACATTTCCGGCGCCAGGGCTTTAGCGCAGTGCACAACGTGACCGGCGGAATCGATGCCTGGTCCAAGGAAATCGATCCCACCGTCCCCACCTACTGACCCGGGGCAGGAATGCGCCCGTGGCCGGCGTGCTACGGGCCTAGTTCGAAAACTCCGCCACCACCGGCGTGTGGTCACTGGGGCGCTCCTGACGCCTCGGCTCTACGTCAATCCAGGCACCGGTGCAGCGCGCCTGCATAGCCGCACTGGCCAGCACCAGGTCGATGCGCATACCGAGGTTGCGACGGAAGGCAGCCTGCCGATAATCCCACCAACTGAATGACGGTTCCGGCTGTTCAAACAGGCGCAGCGTGTCGGTCAGACCCAGGCCCTCAATGCGCTGGAGCGCTTCCCGCTCGGGATCCGAACACAGAATTTTGCCCGCCCAGGCCTCCGGATCGTGCACATCGCGATCCTCCGGCGCGATATTAAAATCGCCCATAACCAGCACCTGTTCGTGGCGCGCCAACTCCTCCTTGATCCAGGCCGTTACATGCTCCAGCCAGTGGAGTTTGTAGGCGTATTTGTCCGAACCCACCTCACTACCGTTGACCACATAGAGGTTGATAATCCGCACGCCGTCGATGGTGACTCCGA
>JABSSV010000364.1 GCA_013213875.1 Lysobacterales bacterium | reverse complement strand
TGGCGGCTCAAGGTGATCCAGACCAGCAACCCCAACGTCCCGACCACAAAAGACACCGCCGTTGCCCAGCTGGCATTGCCCAGGCCCTGTCCCAGACGGGCATTAATCAGCACCTGCAGCGGCAGTACCGCGCCGCCCAGCGCCGCCAGTGCGATTGCGAGCGAATGATTCATATATCGGGCTCCTCAAAATAGACCTTAATTTTGGTTTGAGCAGAGCGCTTGCGCTGCCGCAAAGACAGCGCGAGAATGCCCACCCCTAAACCATTGAAACACAGCGATTGAGCATGGACATCATTTCCGCCGCCACCCTGCTATTCCTGGTCATGGATCCGCTGGGGAATATCCCCATCTTTCTCTCTGTGCTGGAGAAAGTTCCGGCGAAGCGGCGCACCCGCGTGGTGGCCAGAGAACTGGTGCTGGCCCTGCTGGTGCTGATTGCTTTTCTCTATTTCGGGCAGTATCTGCTGGGGTTTCTGGGCCTGAGTGAACATGCCATCCGCATCGCCGGTGGCATCATCCTGTTCTTGAGCGCCCTGAAGATGGTCTTTCCCGTGCCGCGAGCGGCCCATACGCCCGATGAGGACGACGGCGAACCGCTGCTGGTGCCGCTGGCCATTCCCATGGTTGCTGGCCCTTCAGCCATGGCCATTGTTATGTTGCTGGCGACCAAAGACCCGGAACGCATGACGCACTGGCTGGCGGCGCTGATCGCGGCCTGGGCGATTACCGCGGTCATTCTGCTGTCAGCAACCGGCCTGCAGCGTTTTCTGGGTAAGCGCGGGCTGGTCGCCATGGAGCGGCTTATGGGCATGATCCTCATCGCCCTGTCCGTGCAGATGCTGCTCGAGGGCGTGACCGCCTTTATTAAGGATGCGGGCGGCGCCTAGCGCTTCGCTGGGCGGCAAAATCAGAGTGCCTTGAGCACCGCATCCAGCGTGTCTTTGGCATCCCCGAACAGCATGCGCGTGTTATCTTTGAAAAACAGCGGGTTTTGCACACCGGCATAACCCGTGGCCATGCTGCGCTTGAGCACGATGGTGGTCTTGCTGCGCCAGCATTCCAATACCGGCATACCGGCAATCGGGCTGTCCGGCTCTTCCAGCGCTGACGGGTTCACGATGTCGTTGGCACCGATCACCACGGAGACGTCCACGTCCGGGAAGTCGTCGTTGATCTCCTCCATCTCAAACACAATGTCATAGGGTACCTTGGCTTCCGCCAGCAGCACGTTCATATGGCCCGGCATGCGCCCGGCTACCGGATGGATACCAAAACGCACATTGACGCCCTTATCCCGCAGCTTTCTGGTGATCTCCTGCACCACATGCTGCGCCTGCGCCACCGCCATGCCATAGCCCGGGATAATCATGACCTCTTTGGCGCTGTCGAGCAGGGCCGCCGTGTCCTCCGCATCGATGGGCACTACCTCGCCCTGGGCCTCACCGCCCGCTGCGGATGAGCCACTGGCGGTTCCAAAGCCGCCCGCGATGACGGCCAGGAACTTACGGTTCATGGCACGGCACATGATGTAGCTCAAAATGGCACCGGAAGAACCCACTAAAGCGCCGGTTACGATCAGCAGATCATTCCCCAGCATGAAACCAATGGCTGACGCGGCCCAACCGGAGTAGCTGTTGAGCATGGATACCACCACGGGCATATCCGCGCCGCCGATGGCCATGACCATATGAACGCCGAACAGCAGTGCGATCACGGGCATGATCAACAGCGGCTGCATACCGCCACCAGCAGCGGATTGCTCCACAAAGGCAACGCCGAACCCGATGGCACCCAGTAACAAGGCCAGATTCAACCAGTGCCGCGCCGGTAGCATGAGCGGTGTGCCGCCAATTCGCCCCGATAATTTGCCGAAGGCCACCACGGAACCGGACAGGGTCACCGCCCCGATCAGCACGCCCACATAGGTTTCCACATCGTGAATGGTCTTCATGGCGCCGGCATAGTCACCGCCATGACCCAGGAAATTAGCATAGCCAACGGCCACGGCCGCCAGACCCACCAGGCTATGCAAGATCGCCACCAGCTCCGGCATTTGCGTCATTTGTACCCGGCGTGCGGCGACCAGGCCAATGGCTCCACCCAGTACCAGTGCAGCGCCCAGTTCCAGGGTATTGGCACGCACTTCCCACAACACGGTCGCCAGGAAGGCAATGGCCATGCCGATGATGCCGTACCAGTTACCGCGGCGCGCGGTTTCCTGATTGGACAAGCCGCCGAGCGCTAGGATGAACAGAATCGTGGCCAGGATATAGGCCATGGGCAACAGGCTTGGTGATTGGCTCATGCTGCGCTCCTACTTGCGAAACATTTCGAGCATGCGCCGCGTCACCGCGAAGCCCCCGAAGATGTTGATGGCGGTGATGAAGACCGTACCGGTGGCGATCCACTTAATCAGTTCGGAACTAGAGGAAATCTGCAGCAGCGCACCGATCACGATAATGCTGGAGATGGCGTTGGTGACACTCATCAGCGGCGTGTGCAAGGCCGGCGTGACGTTCCAGATCACCATATAGCCGACAAAACAGGCCAGTACGAATACGGTGAAATGCCCCATGAATTCGGCCGGCGCCACCGCCCCTAGGCCCATCAGCGCCACACCGGCAAGCACCATGGCCAGCGCCGGACCGAAAAAGGATCGGGGCGCTTCTGGTTCCGGTTCCGGTACCGACTCGGTAGCGGCTTTCCGTGTGGGTGCTGGCGCCGCTGACAGCTTCGGTGCCGGTGGCGGCCAGGTGATCTTGCCGTCTTTACACACGGTGGTACCCCGGATCACCTCATCCTCCATATCCACCGCTACCTGACCGTCTTTAGCGGGCGTCAGATCGGTCAATAGGTGGCGCAGATTGGTGGCATAAAGCTGGCTGGACTGGGCCGCCAGACGGCTGGGCAAGTCCGTGTAGCCGATGAGCGTCACCCCATGCTTGACCACCACCTGGTCGCGCTCAGTCAGCTCGCAATTACCCCCCTGCTCAGCCGCCAGGTCGACCACCACGCTGCCGTCTCGCATAGACTCCACCATCTCACTGGTCCAGAGCGTGGGCGCCGGCTTGCCCGGAATCAGCGCCGTGGTAATCACGATATCAATGTCTTTGGCCTGCTCGGCAAACAGGGCCATTTCCGCCCTGATGAACTCATCGCTCATGACTTTGGCATAGCCGCCTTCGCCGGAGCCGTCTTCATCCTCAAAATCCAGAAACAGGAATTCACCGCCCATGGATTCGACCTGCTCGGCAACCTCTGGCCGCGTATCAAAGGCGCGCACGATGGCGCCCATGCCGCTGGCTGCGCCGATGGCGGCCAAACCTGCCACGCCGGCACCGATCACGAGCACCTTGGCCGGCGGCACCTTGCCCGCAGCGGTAATCTGACCAGTAAAAAAGCGGCCGAAGTGCTGCGCTGCTTCCACCACCGCGCGGTAGCCGCCAATATTGGCCATGGAACTGAGGGCGTCCATTTTCTGCGCACGGGAAATACGCGGCACGCTGTCCATGGCCAACACGGTGGCACCGCTTTGACTCAGCTGCTCCAGCAGCTCCGGATGCTGTGCCGGCCACAGAAAAGAGATCAGGGTCTGGCCGGAGCGTAACCAGCCCGCTTCCTGTGCATCGGGACCGCGCACCTTGAGCATGATGTCGCTGCTCTCCCAGAGGGCTTCGGCATCCGTTACCAGTTCACAGCCCGCTGCCTCATAAGCGGCGTCGGAAAAGCTGGCGGCTTCGCCTGCGCCACGCTCCACGGCCACCGCGTAGCCGAGCTGCTGCAGTTGCTGCGCAACATCGGGCGTGGTGGCTACGCGTCTTTCACCGCTGTAACGCTCTTTCGGGATGCCAATCTTCATACCGTCTCCAGTGATTGATTTGCGCGGGATTCGTACCGCAAACGTTGCTTTGCCTTGCTGAGGAACATTTCGCATCTGCTCATCTGCGATAGCGAACCTAACCGAGCATACCCGCATCAGCAGCGCTAACCCAAGGGAAAAACACGGCTCAGCTTATTGCGCTTACAGCATAAGCGACAAACAGTGAAAAAAATTGCTCTTGGGTCTTGCGCAAGCTAAATGATAATGATTATCATTTGTATCAAAGAAAGGAAGGATGCACGCGTTATGCCGCAAGATCAGGGTCCAGCCCTAGAACAGCTTCATGCCGATCTGATTCACCTCATGAATCGCTATTCTGGCACGCCCTGCGCGCTCACAGCCGCCGCCATCACGCAGCTGCTGCAGCGCATCTTGAAGCATCCCCTGATCGAGCTGTTCCCGGAATTGCGCTGCCAGTGCGCGCGGGGACTGAATGATTGGCGCTGCCGGGCGGCCTATGTGGCGCCGGTGAATAAGGCCGTGCCACCACCCAATGCTGACTGCACCGCAGCGGCCACCCTACATTGAGCAGAACCATGGCCTTTTCCAGTCAATCATTTTGCCGCGTTGCTACCCGCCAGGGCGTGTACCTGGTACCAGATTCTCTGGATGGGTTTCGTGCATTTCTGCGCAGTGAAAGGCCGGGGCCCGCTGATTTTCTTACCGAGGACCGACAGTTTCCGCGCTTTCTGCGGCGCCTGTTTCTGTTCGCGGCCTCCGAGGCGGTACAGCATCGGGCCAATCGGCCCTTGCAGGAACTGGCGCGCGCTTTGCGGGGCGTGGTCTGACCGGTAGCAGCCGCTGGGAACAGCCAAAGCTTTGACTAAAAACTGTCCCCGGGCACCAGCACCTCACCTTGCATGAGGCGCCGGGCGCTGCGGCTCATACTGACCCGCTCCACCTGCCAAACACCGTTCTGCGACCTGGCGCTGGCGCCGACCTCCAGCGTGCCCGAGGGATGGCCAAAGCGAACGGAATCCCGCGCGCCACCTCCGGCGGCCTCATTCACCAGCGTGCCGGGAATGGCTGCGGCGGTTCCCAATGCCACCGCCGCCGTGCCCATCATGGCGTGATGTAGCAAGCCCATGGACAGGGCCCGCGCCAACAGATCAACATCATCAGGCATCACTTCCCGCCCGCTGGAGACACGATGGGCGACCGGCGGCGCCACGAAGGCCACCTTGGGCGTGTGCTGGCGGGTGGCCGCTTCATCCAGGGACTCAATCAATCCCATCTTCAGTGCACCATGGGCACGAATCGTCTCGAAACGGGCCAAGGCCG
>JABSSV010000363.1 GCA_013213875.1 Lysobacterales bacterium | reverse complement strand
TTCACCCTGTTTGCTCAGGCCAATGAAGGCCGGCCCTTCAGCTATACCTTTGCCGGCGACGACGGTGACTCCTTCGGTGACTTTATTGATAACCGGCATCTGCTCTATGTACCTACGGGCATGGATGATCCGCTGGTTAACTTTGGTCCGGAGTTTAATACGGCGTCCTTCTTCGAGTTCCTGGACGAGACGGGTTTGAGTGCCTATTCGGGGCAGATCGCACCGCGTAATGCCTTCAACAGCAGCTGGTGGGGTTCCTTTGATATTCGTATCGAACAGGAGCTGCCCGGTTTCCGCGACGATCACCGTTTTGCAGCCTTCGTCGTGGTGCGCAACTTCTGCAACATGCTGAACAGCGACTGGTGTCAGCTCAAGGAAGTGAGCTTCCCCCGTCGTCAGGCCGTGGTAGATATGGAAATCGAAGGCGATCAGTATCTGTACGAGTTCTTCACGCCGGGTGGCGGAGAGACGGTTCGTGCTGATCCTTCGCTTTACGAAATCCGCATCGGCTTGCGCTACGACTTCTGATTGCGATCAGAACCCTGCGGGAAAGGCCGGCCTTTGCCGGCCTTTCTTGTATGCGCAGGTCGGCACGGGCCGCCGCGCGGTATGACCGTAGCAAGAAATAAAAGAGCAGGATTAAAGTAAGAGGACGAGTCATGAATCATGAAACGGTGAACGCCAGCCTGTATCCAGCGGGCATGCTGACGTCCCTGAGCCGCCTGGAAGTGGAGCGCCTGCACGATGCCAGTCGTGGGGATCTATACAAGTTTTTGCGGCGCTGCGCCCTGGCGGTACTCAACAGTGGCAACGAGTCGGACGACGCGGAGGCCTTGCTGGCGCAGTTTCAGGATTTTGATCTGGTGCTGGCGCAGTTTAATCGCGGCATCCGCCTGGACCTGAAGAATGCCCCGGCCGTGGCCTTTGTGGACGGCGATATTATCGAAGGCATCCGGGAACTGTTGTCAGCGGTGATACGGGATCTGGTCTACTACGATACGGAAATCGGGAATAACCCGGGCTATGCGCTGGAAACCGGCGCCCAGCTGTCCAACGCGGTGTTTGAAATCCTGCGCAATGCGGATGTGATTCAGCCCGGTGTGGAACCGCATCTGGTGGTCTGCTGGGGCGGTCATTCCATTGCCCGGGAGGAGTATGAGTACACCAAGCAGGTCGGCTATGAGCTGGGTCTGAGGCGTCTCAACGTCTGTACGGGCTGTGGACCCGGCGCCATGAAGGGGCCCATGAAGGGCGCCACCATCGGCCATGCGAAGCAGCGCGTGAAACAGGGGCGCTACATCGGTCTTTCCGAGCCGGGCATCATTGCGGCCGAATCGCCCAACCCCATCGTCAACCGCCTGGTGATTCTGCCGGATATTGAAAAACGTCTGGAAGCGTTCGTGCGCCTCGGGCACGGTTTTGTGGTGTTTCCCGGCGGTGCGGGCACGGCGGAGGAAATCCTCTATCTACTGGGGATTCTGTTACATCCGGACAATGCGGACATGCCGTTTCCCCTGGTGTTCACCGGTCCGGCCAGTGCTGCTGATTACTTTGCGCAGATTGACCGTTTTATTCGCCTGACCCTGGGGCCGGAGGCGGCGCAGCGCTACGAAATCATTATTGATGATCCGGAGGCCGTGGCGCTGGCTATGCAAACGGGCTTGCAGCACGTACGCGACTACCGTTCAACCTGTCAGGATGCCTGGTATTACAACTGGCGCCTGCGCATTGATCTGCCGTTTCAGCAGCCGTTCGAACCCACCCATGAACGGATGGCCGATCTGGCACTGGATCGCTCCCTGCCGGTGCATGAACTGGCGGCCAATCTGCGGAGGGCCTTTTCCGGCATCGTGGCGGGTAACGTAAAGCCGCGCACGCTCAAGGCCATACGACGTCATGGCAAATTCCAGATATCCGGCGAGGCGGAGCTGATGGAGGCTCTGGACGCGCTGCTGGCGTCTTTTGTGGCTCAGCACCGCATGAAACTGCCCGGTGTGGCCTATGAGCCCTGCTACAAGGTAGTGCGCTAGCGTCTACTCGATCGGTGTGCGTCGCAGACTGCGCTCGCTGGTGAGTGGTTCGCCGAGCAGCTGCCGGAAGCGGGTGAGATCGATGCCGTGGGTCAGTCTGAAGTTGCCGTCGTCCAGCGCCTGCAGGTAGCCGCCGGCCAGTAGCTCGTCACGCTCTGCCACGGTCAGGTCGTCCAGACTCAGCACCGCATGGGCGTCTGCAAAGGTCAGGGGCTCAGCGGCGCTGTCCAGTTCCGCGGACGGCAGGATATCAATGCCTTTTAAGGGATAGCGCAGTGCGTAGCGGTTCTGATCCGTCACCAGTACGCTCAGCCGGCAACCTTCCGGCATGCCCAGCCACTGGCCTGAGACCTGGGGGTTGGGTCGCAGGAAGACCAGAAAGCGCTGACCTTCCTCGATCACCGATGGATTCGGGAAATAGCATTCATGCACGTGCAGCCCCTCTTCATAGACATCGATAATGCCCGGAACTGCCGCGGCAGTTTTGTACACGATCAAGGGCTTCAGGAAGGCTGTGCCGCCGGTGGGGAAATCGCGTGTGTATTCGTAATCCACGTCCAGCACCTGCACCAGGGCCACCAGGGAGGCACGTTCCGTGAGCGTGCTGAGCGCAATCGCCGGCAGGCGCGCTTCCGGTTCAGGCACCGTGGGCAATGGCCGCTGGGCCTGGGCGGGCAGCAGATAGATTCCGGTCAGTAGCAGGGCCAGCAATCGCAGGTGCCAGCGTTGCTTGAGCCGAGGGCGAGGCGTTGGAGATGTGGGCGTAGGACTTTGAAGGCTTGGCATGACTAGGCGGCTCCCGATGGGCTTAATAGGGCCAGACGCTGGCCCATGCGTACTGCCTCGCCCGCACCGGGCAGGTCCTGCTGGGAGCTCAGGAGCGCGCCTGGTGGCAGTGCCATGACGATGGTGGAGCCCATGTTGAAGCGTCCCATCTCTGCACCGCGTGCCAGCGAGACCTGGCCTGGCGCATAGTCACTGCGGGTCAGTTCCCGCCGCTTGGCCGGTGTGATCATGCCGGCCCAGACGGTACTCATGCTACCCACCAGCATGGCGCCCACCAGCACCAGGGCCACCGGGCCCAGGGCCGTCTCGAACAGGGATACAACCCGCTCATTGCGGGCAAAAAGCCCGGGCACCTGCCGCACCGTGTAGGGGGCTACGCTGTAGAGATCGCCCGGCACGTAGCTCATGCGCAGCAGATCGCCGGCCACGGGCATGTGGACGCGGTGATAGTCGCGAGGCGAGAGGTAGATGGTCCAGAAGGTGCCATTCGCCAGGGCACTGCAGGCCGGATCATCGGCCAGCAGCGCCTGCAACGTGTAATCGTGGCCCTTGGCCTGATAGATGCGATCCGCTTTGATGGCTCCCCACTCACTGATATGCCCATCGCAGGGCGAGAGCAGGGCGTTTGGATCTGCATCCAGCGGTCGCGCGCCGGGCTTGAGTTCGCGCGTAAAAAAGGCGTTGAAATGCTTGTAGTTGCGCGGATCGGGATCAGCAGCTTCCTCGAAGTCGATGCCGGCCAGGGTGCCGATGGTGCGAATCAGCGTGTTCTTCACCCAGACGGTTTCCACCCGCATAAGCCAGTGTACGAGTCGGGTAAGCAGGTGCTGGGGCAGTAATCCCTGCACGGTACAGAGGGTCTTTTCGAGAATGGCTGGCATGCGGGCGATACGTATGGGGCGAGGCTCAATTATACTGCCGCTTTAGCGGTAGCGGGATGTTCATGGACAGCGCAGAAAGCTGGGTTCGCCACAGTGCAGCCCGAATGGAGGAGGCCGGTCTGTATTTCGGACACGGTACGGACAATGCGCTTGATGAGGCGGTCTGGTTGGTCCTGCATGTGCTGCAAGCGCCGCTGGATGGCAGCTTCAGCGACTGGGGTCGTGCCTTGAGCAGCAGGGAAGCCGAGCAGGTGCAGGCCCTGCTGGAAAAACGCATCAGCAGCCGCCAACCGCTGGCCTATCTGCTGGGCGCAG
>JABSSV010000362.1 GCA_013213875.1 Lysobacterales bacterium | reverse complement strand
GCGCCCATGAGTCATGGGGATGAATACCCGAGTGCGATGCTGGAGGCCATGGATCTGATTTGGGGCGAGGGCTTCATGGCGCCCGGTGGTGAAGGTAATGTGGCCCAGATCGTGCGTGGGCTGGCACTGCAGGATCGCGAGGTGCTCGATATCGGCAGTGGTCAGGGTCGGCCGGCCTGCATTTTGGCCAGCGACTATGGTGCACGGGTTACGGGTACGGATCTGGAGGCGCATCTGGTGGCCCGTGCGCAAGCGCGCGCAGCGCAGCTGGGTTTGCAGGAGCGTGTGCGGTTTATGCAGGTAGAACCCGGACCGCTGGCATTTCCGGATCAGCGCTTTGATCACGTAGTTTGTTCCGGCGCCATGACCCAGATCGAGGACAAGGCGTCCATGTATCGGGAATGTTGGCGCGTCCTTCGGCCTGGCGGTTCCCTGAGCTGCTACGACTGGATGAAATGCCCCGGTCCGCTCAGTGATCTGATGCTGGAATGGTTTGAATTAGAAGGCCTGACCTACGCGTTGCGAACGCCGGAAGCACACCGTGAACTGTTGCAACAATCCGGATTCACCGAGATATCCGTGCGTGACAAGTCGGACTGGTACCGGCGCCAATCTGCGCTGGAGTACGAGCATCTGCAGGGAGCGCTACATCATGATTTGCCGAGTCTGCTCGGCACCGAGGAAACGGCACACTTTATTGAGGCCTGGCGCGTGCTGGCACAGCTGTGCGCCAGGGGCGAGTTGCTGCAGGTGTATACGCGTGCCTACAAAGCGCTTTGACAACCCTGTGCCTGTGCCACGCAGCTCTTGTCACAGGGCCCTCGTGACGGTTCGCAACGGTTCACGACGAGTGGGCAGCGCCGGTGTATCATGCTCGCCTCAGGCAAGCAGAGCGGTCACTCAGTGCTTGTCATGGCAATGACTCGGAAGCCCAAGCACGGCCTTTGAAAGCATGACTTTGACTGATTTGGACAGAAGTGCTGTCGCCCGCAGTTTTGACGCGGCGGCGGCAAATTATGATGATCACGCAGTGCTTCAGCGTGAGGTGGAAGACCGCCTGCTTGAGCGCGTGCCGTACTTCGAACTGGAACCGACGCGCATACTGGATCTCGGCTGTGGTACCGGACGCGGCAGCGCCGCTCTGCGCGCGCTGTTTCCAAAGGCTCAGGTGGTGTCCTTGGACCAGTCCCAGGCCATGCTGCAAGCCAGCCTGAGGCGTAGCGGGCCGCGCAATTTGGCGGATCAACCCGAATCTGCCATGGTGCGTGCGGACATGCATGGCTTGCCCTTTGCGCCACGCCGCTTCGACCTGGTCTTTTCCAGCCTGACGGTGCAGTGGAGTGCCCAGGAACCGGACCTGTTCCGGGAAATTCTGCGCGTACTCCGTCCCGGCGGCCTGTTTCTTTTTTCCAGCCTGGGCCCGGGTACTCTGCAGGAGCTGCGCAGCGCCTGGGCCAGCGTTGATGGTGCGCCCCACGTCAATGACTATGTGGATCTGCAGCAGCTGGGTGATGCGCTGGTCGCTGCGGGCTTCTCTGACCCGGTCATGGATATGGAAACCATTGTGCTGGAATACCGCGAGGTGCTGGCCCTGATGAAAGACCTGAAGGGGATCGGCGCTACCAATGCGGCCCTGGCGCGCCGCCAGGGACTGACCTCACCGAAAACGCTGCGGGCGGTTATCCGTGCCTACGAGGCGTTCCGTCAGGGTGAACGCTACCCGGCCAGCTACGAGGTGCTTTACGGTGCGACCTTCGGGCCGCCGGAGGGTCAGCCGCAACGCGTGCCGGGCGGTGAAATCGCCACCTTTTCCGTGGAGTCCCTGCGCTCCAGTCGGCGTTCACGATGAAGCGTTGGTTCATTACCGGCACCGATACGGAGATCGGCAAGACGCGCGTGAGCTGCGATCTGG
>JABSSV010000361.1 GCA_013213875.1 Lysobacterales bacterium | reverse complement strand
GTCAGCTTCTGGTCCTGGTTCGTGGGCTTCTATTTCGCCTTCATGCCCCTGTATGTGCTGGGGCTCATGGGTGTCACACGACGTCTGAGCCAGTTCGAGGACACGATCTACGCGGGCTATTTCTTTACCGCCATGATTGGCTCCCTGCTCATCGCCCTCGGCATCGCCGCCTTCATCATTCAGATCGCCGGTTCCATACGCAACCGGGAAGCGCTGAAAGATACGACCGGCGACCCCTGGGGCGGCCGCACGCTGGAATGGTCCACGTCGTCACCACCGCCCTACTACAACTTTGCGTTCACCCCGCGGGTCTACGCACTGGACGCCTGGGACCACATGAAACGCCACGGCTTCAAGCCCCGCAGCGACGGCTATGCGCCCATTCATATGCCGCACAACACGGCCACCGGTGTGGTGCTGTCCGCCCTCGCCACGGTCATGGGCTTCGCGCTGGTCTGGCACATCTGGTGGCTGGCCACCGGCTCTTTCCTGGCCTGCCTTGCCTACGGCATCGCGCACACCTTCAACTACAACCGCGACTACCACATCCCGGTGGATGAGGTGCAGGAAATCGAAGCCCAGCGCCATCGTGAGCTGACCGCTCTGGAAGGCCCCGAGGCCGCAGGAGCGCAGCCATGAGCAGCACAACGCTGACGCCGGAAACGGAGCTGCCGGAAGCCGTCTACGAGTATGAAATCGTAGAGGACCACGAGCACCACGAGGAGCATGACAGCGGCAGCATGCTGGGCTTCTGGCTCTACCTCATGAGCGATTGCTTGATCTTCGGCATTCTCTTCGCCGTGCATGCGGTGGTGGGGCAGAAATACGCGGCCGGGCCAGCGCCAGCCGACCTGTTCGAGCTGGACCTGATTCTGGTCGCCACTTTCATGCTGCTGTTCTCGTCCATCACCTTCGGCTTTGCAGTGCTGCGCATGTTCGCCAATGATCTACGCGGCATGACCATTTGGCTGGTGGTAACGGGTCTTTTCGGTCTCGGCTTTCTAGGGCTGGAAATTAAAGAGTTCAGCCATTTGATTCATATCGGAGCCGGGCCCAGTTCCAGCGCCTTTCTGTCCTCCTTCTTCGTGTTGGTTGGCACCCATGGCCTGCACGTAACCGCTGGCACGATCTGGCTGTGTGTCCTGATCGCCCAGCTGCATATGAAAGGATTGACGGCAGCCAACCAGCGCCGGGTGCTCTGCCTGAGTCTATTTTGGCACTTTCTGGATCTGATCTGGATCGGCGTGTTTTCCTTCGTTTATCTGGCCGGGGTACTGCTATGAGCGATGCACATGCTGCACCGGGAAGTCTGCGCTCCTACATCGTCGGGTTCCTCTTATCGGTGGTGCTGACGGTGATTCCCTTCTGGCTGGTGATGACCGATGCCACCAGCAATGTGGCGCTGGCTCTCACCATTATCTTCACCCTTGGCGCGGCGCAGATTCTTGTACACGTGCATTATTTTCTGCATGTCACTCTGAAGGCGGAGCACGGTTGGCAGGCCATGTCGCTCTTGTTCACTGCGGTGTTGCTGGTGATCGTTCTGGCCGGTTCCATCTGGGTCATGCTGCACCTGGAAGAAAACATGATGCCGGCGCATGAGCAGATCGAGCAGGTGCTCCAGCTGCCGTGAACGAAAGCGCACGCGGGAGCCAACCACCGCATTGGCTGCGGCTGGCCGCTCTGGCCCTCGCTGGTTGCGCCCTGGTGATCTTCGTACTGCTGGGCAACTGGCAGCTTCGCCGGCTGGAATGGAAACTGGCGCTTATCGACGCGGTTGAAACCCGGGCCTTTCAGGCACCCACAGCGCTGCCGGTGGACCCCATCAACAGCGACGAACACGCCTATCTCCGCGTTACCCTGAGCGGCACCTACCGCCATCAGCACAGCCGTCGGGTAAAGGCCCTTACGGAATTGGGCGGCGGCAGCTGGCTGCTCACGCCGCTGGAAAGCGAGCGCGGCTATGTCTGGATTAACCGGGGCTTTGTACCGTCCGGCACGGATTCGGCCGACTGGACTCAGCCGCAAGGCCCGCAGCAGGTAACCGGGCTGCTGCGCATGAGCGAACCGGGCGGCACGCTGCTGGAAGACAATCAGCCGCAGCTGGATCGCTGGGTGTCGCGGGATATTGAAGCGCTGCAAGCCGCCAGCGGCCTTTATGGTCCCGAGCAGTTTTTCGTCGACGCGGATCATCAGGGCGAAGCCGGCAGCTGGCCCCGGGGCGGCATGACCCGACTGAGCTTTCGTAACAATCACCTGAGCTACGCACTGACCTGGTATGCCATGGCCGTGGGTCTGCTGGCGGCCCTCTTTATCGTCATGCGCCTGCAGCGACGGTCCCGCTAGCTGGGTTTGGGTAACCTTAAAGAAAAGGCCGGCGGATGCCGGCCTTTTCGCCCTACGCAGTTTCCAGCGCGCCTATTTAACGCCCGCTACAAACTCCGGATACGCTTCCATACCGCAGTCCGCTGCATCCAGGCCGCGGTACTCATCTTCTTCCGAGACCCGAATACCGATGGTGAATCGCAGCACAGCCCAGACCGCCAGGCTGGCAAGGAACACCCAGCCGAAAATAGTGGCCGCGCCAATCAGCTGACCCGAAAAGCTGGAACCCTCGTTGGTCAGCGGGACCAGCAGCAGACCCAACAAGCCCACCACGCCGTGTACGGAGATCGCACCGACCGGATCGTCGATTCTGAACTTGTCCAGGGCGACGATGGAGAACACCACCAGGATGCCACCGGCCAGACCAAATAGGCAGGCCTGCAGTGCCGTCGGCGTAGACGGCGCGGCCGTAATGGCCACCAAACCGGCCAGCGCACCGTTCAGCGCCATGGTCAGGTCAACCTTGCCAAACATGAGACGGGCAGTAATGAGTGCGCCCACCAGCCCCATGGAGGCCGCTGCATTGGTGTTCAGAAATACCATGGCCATGCTGTTGGCGTTGGCGGCGTCAGCCAGCTTCAGCACCGAGCCACCGTTAAAGCCAAACCAGCCCATCCACAAAATTAACGTGCCCAGCGTCGCCAGTGGCAGATTGCAGCCCGGAATGGCTTTCGCATGACCGTCCTTGCCGTATTTTCCGGCGCGCGGGCCCAGCAGCAGCACGCCGGCCAGGGCCGCCGCGGCACCGGCCATGTGCACGATGCCCGACCCGGCAAAATCACTGAAGCCCAGATCACCCAGGTTGTACCGACCAAACACATCCTTGCTACCCCAAGTCCAGCTGCCTTCCAGCGGATAGATCAAACCGGTCAGCACCACGGCAAAAGCCAGGAAGCTCCAGAGCTTCATGCGCTCGGCCACTGCGCCGGAGACAATCGACATGGCGGTGGCCACAAACACAACCTGGAAGAAAAAGTCCGAAGCCGTAGCGTAGACGGCACTGCCATCAAAGCCGGCTTCGGCTGAGTCGCTGTGCACCGTGGCGAGGTCAAAATCGCCAATCCCAGTGAGGAAGAACTCACCGCCATACATGATGGCGTAGCCGGAGATCAGATACATGGTGCAAGCTACCGCGAACAAGGCAACGTTTTTAGTCAGGATTTCCGTGGTGTTCTTGGCCCGCACCAGGCCCGCTTCCAGCATGGTAAAGCCCGCGGCCATCCACATGACCAGCACGCCACAGATGAGGAACATGAAGGTGTCCAGCGCATACTGCAATTCAAAAATTTGGTTTTCCATTGCTTATCCCGTTAGCAAATTTGTGGTTAATTAATAAGTCTGAATGACGCTAGACCGCATCGGCGCCGGTCTCACCGGTACGAATACGCACCGCATGCTCCAGCTGCGTAACAAACACCTTGCCATCGCCGATCTTGCCGGTGGCTGCCGCCTTCACAATGGCCTCAACCACCGTCTCTACCAGCTCTTCCCGCACGGCGGTTTCCAGCTTGATCTTGGGCAGCAGATCGACCACATATTCAGCACCCCGATAAAGCTCCGTATGACCCTTCTGGCGCCCAAAACCCTTGACCTCGGTCACGGTGACGCCGGTAACGCCCGCCTCGGCCAACGCTTCGCGGACCTCATCGAGCTTGAATGGTTTGATGATGGCAGTGACCAATTGCATAAAACGCTGCTCCTGTATTCGTTGGATGGAAAGGAATGCAATGGGTTATGCAGGATTCGGGCCAAGATAGAAACCGCATCGGCACGGGCCACTGGTAGCCGAAATCGCGAGGCTCACGCACCTTTGTTGCTCATTTGCACCACTTTGGTGCAGCGGATCTAACGTCCTGCGCTTGCTATGCTGGTCCCTCATGATTCCGAGTCTTCGCATGTCGCCAGAATCCGTAGACGACCTAGTAAAAGGAAGCCCCAGGCCGCCGAAAGATCGCCTCATTCGGCCCCTGATGCTGATGCTCGCGCTGCTGCTCTCCAGCTGCGACCCGGCGTCCGGGACACACCAACGCATCGAAGGCGAAACCATGGGCACCAGCTGGTCGGCCCAATGGCACGACGCCGAACTCGACCCCGCATGGCTGGCAGCAGCCATGGAAGCCCGGCTGGAGGAACTTAACCGGAGCCTTTCCAACTGGCGCGAGGATTCGGAGATAAGCCGCTTCAACCATGGCCGCGCCCATGAACCCATGCAGGTTTCAGAGGATCTGCAAGCGGTACTGGATGCCGCCCAAGGCACATACGAGGACAGCGAGGGCGCTTTCAACATTGCCCTGGCGCCACTCATGCGCGCCTGGGGTTTTCAGGGGTCGGGCCTACCGCGACGGCCGGAAGCGGCAGAAGTCCGATCGCTGCTGCCACGCACTGATCTTTCCCAGCTCAAATGGGACAGCCGCGCGCGCCAGCTGACCAAGGCGATCGATGAGTTGGAACTGGATCTGTCCGCGCTGGCCAAAGGCTATGCGGTGGATGCGCTGTCCGAGCTACTCCTTGAGGCCGGCGCCAGCAATCACCTGGTGGAGATCGGTGGCGAACTACGTGCTCGTGGGCATCGGCCTGATGGCAGTGCCTGGCGGGTAGCCATCGCCCAGCCCGCCAGTCTGAGCCTCTCTGCTCAACCGACGGTACCGCTCCACAACCTCGCCATCGCCACCTCCGGTGATTACCAACAGTTCTTCGAACAGGACGGGCAGCGCTATGCGCATATCCTGGATCCTCGCAATGGTCGTCCGGCACGCTCGTCCACGGCCTCTGCAACCGTGGTCGCAGCCAGCGCCATGCAGGCTGATGCCCTGGCCACCTGGCTCATGGTGCTCGATACCGAGGATGCCTTGGCCCTCGCCCAGCAACGATCACTGGCGGTTTATCTGATTGAGCGTCTTGATGATGGGTACCGCATCCGCCAGTCGCAGGCCATGCGCCTGTTGCGGGATACGCACCGTGGTTCAGGCATCACCAAGCCGGGGCGCTGAACTTCGGTTAAACTCAAAGCAGGGGGCGCGCTAAAGGCCCCATCGCCCACGGTCGGAGCATGGCATGCGCCCCACAAGTCAATTCATCACCTCAGTTTTTTACCTCACCCTCGGAAGCCTGCTGCTCAGCGCCTGCGGCAAGCCAGCCGGACCACAGCCGGGCGGCGCCGCGCTCACGGTGCTGGTCACGGACGTTGAGCAACGCGATGTGCCGCTGTCTGCGGACATCGTCGGTACAACGCTGGGCACTCAGGACGTACCGATCCGGACCCGCGTGGAAGGTTTCCTGGAAAGCATGAACTTCATCGAAGGTTCCTTCGTTAAGCAGGGTGATTTGCTCTATACCATTGACCCACAGCCGTTTCAGGCCAAGGTGGTGGAAGCGCAGAGCCAGCAGGCCCGGGCCAGCACGGATCTGGTCAAGGCCCAGGCCGACCTGGAACGTATCCGGCCGCTGGCGGAAATTAACGCAGTCAGTGCCCAGGAACTGGACTCAGCGGTCGCCGCCGAAGCCGCGGCCCGAGCTGGCCTCAGCGCTGCCGAGGCAGCCGTGAAGCTGGCAGAAATCGAACTCGGCTACACGCGCCTCAGCGCGCCCATCGACGGACTCATTGGCCTGAGCAAAGCCAAGCCCGGTGAGTTCGTCGGCCGTGATCCGAACCCGGTGGTGCTCAATACGCTATCGAATATCGACCCGATACTGGTGCGCTTCGCTATCTCCGAGCAGGAGTACCTGACCGTGGCACGTCGCTTTCTGGGCGATCGCAGCAGTAGCGAGCAGGCTGCGCCCAAGGGACCCCCGCTGCAGCTGATTCTGGCCGACGGATCCATTCATGATCAGCCCGGCAAGGTGGTCGCCGTATCCCAGTCCATCAACGTGGAGACCGGCACCTTCTCGCTGGAAGCCGCCTTTGACAACCCGGACAAAGTCATCCTGCCCGGTCAGTTTGCGCGCATCCGGGCCCAGTATGAAACGCTGAGCGACGCGATCGTTATTCCGCGCCAGGCCATCATCGAAATGCAGGGCCTGTTTCGGGTTTACACGGTCAGCAGTGATGGCCAGGTGGTCGCCAAGGAAGTCCGAAAAGGCCCGGAAACCGGAAATGATGTGGTGATCGATTCCGGGCTTGAGGTCGGCGAAACGATTATCGTCGAGGGGCTCCAGCGGGTACGCCCGGGCATGACCGTGCAAACGCAGCCCTGGACCCCACCCGCCGCGCCGCAGCAGAGCTAAGCACCATGGCCCAGTTTTTCATCCGCCGTCCCATCGTCGCAATGGTCATCGCGATCCTGATTGTGATCGTAGGGCTGGTGTCCATGAGCTCCCTGCCCATCGCCCAGTATCCGGAAATCACGCCACCGGAAGTAGGCGTTACCGCCTTCTACACGGGCGCCAACGCGGAAGTGGTGGAGCAATCGGTCGCCACGCCGCTGGAGCAAAAGATCAACGGCGTTGAAAACTCCCTGTACATGAAGTCCGTCAATGCCAATGACGGCTCCCTGAATCTGTCCGTTTCCTTTGAGGTCGGCTCGGACCTGGACATGGCCAACGTGCTCGTCCAGAACCGCGTTTCCGAAGCCCAGGCCAGCATTCCCGAAGAAGTGAAACGATTGGGAATCACGGTCAAAAAGCGTCTGTCCTTTCCCCTGCTGCTGGTGTCCCTCTACTCGCCGGACGGCAGCTATGATCAGAACTTTCTGAGTAACTACCTGACCATCAACGTGCTGGATGAGATTGCCCGTATCCAGGGCATCGGCGACGTGAGCGTGCTGGGCGGAAGTGACTATGCCATGCGCATCTGGGTCAAGCCGGACCAGCTGGCCAAGCTGGGGCTCACGGTGCCGGACATTACCAGCGCCATTCAGCAGCAAAATGTGGTTGCGCCCGCTGGCAAAATCGGCGGTCCACCCGCCCTGCCCGGCACCCAGTTCACCTATCAGGTGCGTACTCAGGACCGGCTCAGCACGGCGGAGCAGTTCGGCGATGTGATCGTGCGCGCCAACGCTGACGGCTCCCAGGTACGGGTTAAGGATGTGGCCCGCGTGGAGCTGGGCACGCAAAGCTACGATGCGGTCACGCGTCTGAACGAGACCCCGACAGCGGTGCTAGCCATCTATCAGCTGCCCGGTGCCAATGGCCTGCAGGTCGCGAAGCATGTACAGGAGGCCATGCTGCGCATGTCGCAGGAATTCCCCAGCGACATGGACTACCTCACCTCACTGGACACCACGCTGGCGATTGAGGAAGGCATCAACGAGATTGTCACGACGCTGTTTCAGGCCATCGCGCTGGTGATTCTGGTGGTCTTTATCTTTCTGCAGAACGTGCGCGCCACCATTATTCCCTCCCTGGCCGTGCCCGTATCGCTGATCGGCACCTTTGCGGTTTTCCCCTTACTCGGCTTTTCCATCAATACGCTCTCCCTGCTGGGCCTGGTACTGGCCATCGGCATCGTGGTGGATGACGCGATCGTGGTAGTGGAGGCGGTGACCGCCAAGATGGAAGAGGAAGGCCTGGACCCGAAAGCGGCAACAATCGCTGCCATGAAGGAGGTCTCCGGCCCCATCGTAGCCACCTCCCTGTCCCTGATTGCGGTCTTTGTTCCCGTGGCGGCCATGGGCGGCATCACGGGGCGGCTCTACCAGCAGTTTGCTATCACCATTGCCATCTCGGTCGCCATCTCCTCGCTCAACGCACTGACACTCAGCCCGGCGCTCAGTGCCATGCTGCTGCGACCGCCGCAGGAGCGTAAGAAGAGCGTGCTAACGCCGTTCTACAACGGTTTTAACCGGGTATTCAAACGCGCGACCGGCGGCTATCTGAGCGTGGCCGGCCTGTTTACGCGCAAACTGATCCTGAGCATTGGCACACTGGCCATCGTCACCCTGCTCATGGGTGGCCTGTTCAAGGCGGTCCCAGCCGGCTTTGTGCCGGAAGAAGACCAAGGCTACTTCCTCGTCAATATGCAGCTACCGGATGCGGCTTCGCTGGAGCGCACGGATCAGGCCATGGCCAAGGTAGAGGGTATCCTGCGCGACATGCCCGGCGTCGAGTCGGTCACCGCGGTAGCGGGCTACAGCCTGCTCACCTCAGCGCTGGCACCGAACAATGCCTTCCTGTTTGTTTCGCTCAAAGACTGGTCCGAGCGCGGCCTGCAGCTGCATGTGAAACGCCTGATTTACCAGGCCAATGTACGCTTCGCCATGGAGGTACCTCAGGGCATCACCTTCGCCTTTGGGCCGCCGGCCATTCCGGGGCTTGGCACCGGTTCGGGCTTCAGCATGATGCTGCAGGATCGCGGCGGCAATACGCCCCAGTATCTGGCCGAACAAACGCAGAAATTCATGCAGGCGGCCAAGGAACGTCCGGAAATCGGTAACGTCATTTCCACCTATCGGGCCAATGTGCCGCAGATCTTTGCCGCTGTTGATCAGGCCTCGGTGCTTAAACTCGGTGCCGCCCCCTCCGACGTCAACACCGCCCTGAGCGCCTTTCTGGGTGGCGCCTATGTGAACGACTTCAACCGCTTTGGGCGCCTCTACAAGGTCTATGTGCAGGCGGAACCGGAATATCGCGATGAGGCCAGCGACATTCGCTATTTCTATGTACGGACCGCCAATGGCGAGACCATTCCGCTGTCCACCGTGGTCAGCACTGAGCCCACCTACGGGCCCGAGTACACCAACCGCTTTAACCTGGCGCGCTCGGCAGAACTGACCGGCGGACCCGCGCAGGGCTACAGTTCAGCCCAGGCGCTGGACGCGCTGGAAGAGGTGGCCGCCGAAGTTCTGCCCAATGATATGAGCTATGCCTGGAACGCCATGAGCTACCAGGAACGGGCTGCCGCCGGGTCCGGCGCGCAGGTCTTTATCCTCGCTCTGCTCTTCGTATTTCTGATTCTGGCCGCGCAGTATGAAAGCTGGTCCCTGCCCATGGGCGTGCTGCTCGGTACACCGATCGCCATCTTTGGTGCCATGCTCGGCCTGTTCGTCGCCGGTCAGTTTCTACCCGGCTACCAAAACAATGTCTTTGCCCAGATCGGACTGGTCATGTTGATTGGTATGGCGGCCAAAAATGCCATTCTGATCGTGGAATTCGCGAAGATTAAAAAAGAAGAAGGCATGGATACGCTGGCGGCTGCTATGGAGGCCGCCCGTGAGCGCTTCCGCCCCATCCTCATGACCGCGTTCAGCTTCATTCTCGGCGTGCTGCCGCTGCTGATCGCTACCGGCGCCGGTGCTGAAGCGCGCAAGGTCATGGGCATGACCGTATTTTCCGGCATGTTGGCTGCGACACTGATCGGCGTACTGGTGGTACCGGCACTCTACGTGCTGGTAGAAAAACTCGCCGGGCGCTCGAAGGAAGCCACCGGGGAGCGGGTCTCATGAAGCGTCTGGCCCACCGCGCCGCCCTGATGGGCAGCAGTCTGCTGCTGGGTGCCTGCATGCTGGGTCCGGACTATGAACGACCGGAGCTGGCGGTTCCCGATGACTATGTCAACTCGGTACTGGCCGGCGAATCCTTTGCCTATGACAGCTGGTGGACGGTCTTCAACGACAGCCGGCTGGAACAGTTGATCGAAACGGCCCTGCGCTACAACAAGGACATGGCCATCGCCATGGCGCGACTGGAAGAAGCGCGCGCGCAACTCGGCTTCGTGCGGGCGGATTACTACCCCACCATCAATGGCCAGGCTGGCGCCAGCCGCGGCACGCTGATCAACGGGCTCGGCACCACCGGCAGCATTCAGGAGCAGTACATCCTGGCGGGCAACCTCAGCTACGAGCTGGATCTCTGGGGCCGGGTCCGACGCAGCAACGAATCGGCGCGAGCGGCCCTGCTGGCCAGTCAGGAGGCGCGCAACGTCATTACTTCGCAACTGGTTGCTGACGTGGCCACCGGCTATCTGTTTCTGCTGGATCTGGATAACCGAATTGATGTGGCCCTGCGCACGCGCGACACGCGTGTGGGCTCTTTGGAGATCATTAAGGCGCGCTATGACCAGGGCACAGTGGCCCTGCTGGATGTGAACCAAGCCGAGATCGAGCTCGCCGATGCACAAGCCGAACTCGCCTCGCTGGAACGCGAGCAGGGCCAGGCTGAAAACTTCCTGAGCGTGCTCCTGGGCCAAAATCCAGGCACCATTGAGCGTGTGGATGCGCCCAGCCTGGAGCAGCTAAGCGTGCCGATCGTGCCGATCGGACTGCCTTCGGAGTTGCTGGAGCGACGCCCGGATATCCGCCGCGCGGAAGCCTCACTGGCAGCACAAACCGCGCAGATCGGCGTGGCCAAGGCGCTGCGTTTTCCGACGCTAAGCCTGACCGGAACGCTGGGGCTAGTCAGCGACGATCTGAGTGACTTTATCTCCAGCGACAATGAGGCCTGGAGCGTAAGCGGCTCCCTGCTGGGTCCGATCTTCGATGCCGGTCGCAGCCGCTCACGGGTGGCGGTGGAAGAAGCGCGCACGCAGCAGGCCATCGCCAGCTACGAAAAAACCGTGCTGCTCGCCTTTCGGGAAGTGGAAGACGCGCTGATCGAACTGCGCACCTACCGACTGGAAGCGGAAGCCCGGCAAATGCAGAAGACTGCCGCTCGCAGTGCCGCCGCGCTGTCCCGGGCCCGCTACGACGGGGGCGTTACCAGCTATCTGGAAGTGCTGGAATCTGAGCGTTCCTTGTTCCGCGCTGAACTGCTGGCCTCAGTGACACTGCGCCAGCAACTGGTCGCCCTCATTGACCTGTACAAGGCTCTGGGTGGTGGCTGGCCATCACCGGAAGCGGTAGAGGAAGCCGGCTCCTATCTCAACGCTGTGCTGCCGGAAGCCGCACGAGACCCGCTGGACACGCCGCCGTAACCTGCCAGCAGCGGCCAAAGGCTTGGCCGCACGCGCTGGCCTTTGTTTTTTCTCTGGCCGATGACCAACCTTTTGCGTTGCTTTACGTAGTTATAGGTAGAGAAAAGGAGACGCAAAATGCCCCAGGAAACCCATAGCGACGAACCCGTAACCACCCCTCCGGCCGAAGAGCAAGCGCCTCAGGAAGCCAACGCGCAAACCGAAGCGCAACCGCAAAAGCCGTCCTTTGTCGAGGGCGCCGGAACCGGATAATCACAGGCCGGCCCGCTGCCGGCCCGCACCGCAGGCTGACTTGCCAGAGCAGCCCGGCCTGCGGTGTCTGTCTACCAGCAGTATTTCAGGCGCCCAAGCCGTATCATGGTTTTTTTGAGCGCGAGTCAGCAATGAAACTGGCCTGGATCGGTTTGGGATTTCTGGCGTTGGGGCTGGGCATTATCGGCATTGCCCTGCCCCTGTTGCCGACGACTCCCTTTGTGCTGCTGGCCGCTTTTTGCTTCGCACGCTCCTCCGAGCGACTCCACCAGTGGCTGCTACAACACCCCCTTTTCGGACCCATGATCAGCAACTGGCGCGATCATGGCGCCATTGGTCGCGGCACGAAACTGCTCAGCGTGAGCTCCATGGCGGCCGTACTGCTGGCCGGATGGCTGTTACTGGAACTGCCGGGCTGGCTGCTGCTGACGCAGGCGGTGGTGCTGACGCTTTGTGCAGCTTTTGTGCTCAGTCGGCCGGAACCTCCCGCCTGATCTGCGCCATAAAAAAACCCGCCGCAGCGGGTTTTTTTGCATTTGGCGCGCCCGAGAGGATTCGAACCTCTGACCCCTGCCTTCGGAGGGCAGTACTCTATCCAGCTGAGCTACGGGCGCCGATAAAAACTGGCACCACCGGCATGCAGGCCGGCGGGGTGCGTAGTGTACGGTCTTACGCATGGCAAAACAACGCAGCACCGCTTTCTGTGGCGGCCGTGAATGGCTATAATACGCCGCTTGTCAGGGTCGCCAAGCAATGATCCGACACCGATAAATCCAGTTTTTCGAGGCCACAGATGGGCGACAGCGATACCATTTTTCTAAAACGTTTCAGCATGGTGATAGCCGTGCTGGTAGCCATCACCGTGGTCATCATCGTGATCGCCGTGAACACCACCGGCGGCGTTGACCCGAATGCAAACCCCAGTCGTCTGACACTGGCTGACAAGCGCACCCTTCCCGTGGGCGCCGTGCGCACGGAGCTGTCCGCCGCCGACCTGGCCGCCGCAGCACCGGTAGAACCGGTTGACCCGGCCGATATCGATGGCGGTGCGGTGTACGCACAGGTATGCCAGGCCTGTCACATGACCGGCGCCGCAGGCGCCCCGGTACCCGGCACGGATTTGTGGGCCGAACGGGCCATGAAAGGGCTGGAGCAACTGGCGGCCAATGCCATTAACGGCATCAACGCCATGCCCGCTAAAGGCGGACGCATGGATCTCTCCGATGCGGAAGTTACGGCCGCTGTGGAGCACATGCTCGGCCAGTGATCCCGGCACCTGTCAGGGGGCGCTTTGGAGCTCTGACCCAGCTACTCGCGCTGGGTCTGATCACCGGCTGCAGCGGTGATCTGCCCTCCACTTTCGGCAGCGGCTCCTGTGAGGGTGACTTTACAGCTATCGGTCAAATTCAGGGTACCGACTGGCGCTCACCCTTTCAGGGCGAGCGCGTATCCGTGCAGGGTGTGATCACGGCCATCAACGACCACGGGCTGTATCTGGAGTCACTGGAATCCGATGACGACCCGCGCACTTCCGAGGCCCTTTTTATCCACGAGCCAAAACTACCGGCTCACCTGCGGGAAGGCCAGCAGCTGACGCTCAACGGTCGTGTTGAGGAGCTCGGCAGGCGCCGGGATACGCAGACAGCGCTTCGCAACATCAGTGATCTTGCCCGCTGTGGCGAGCCACAGGCCCGCCCGGTCACCACGGTAACACTGCCACTGGACGCCCGCGAGCGCGAAGCCCTGGAAAACATGCGGGTCGATTTCAGCGGCGACCTGTTCGTCACCGATGTCTATCACCTGCGGCGTGGGGATTTTACGGTCGCCATCGGTGGCATGCTGCCGGCACCTACGGAGGTCGCCCGGCCCGGTAAGGCTGCCCGCCGTCAGGAACGGGAGAACCGCGACGCGCAGCAACGGGTGCGCCTCGCCCCCGGCGACAAGACGCACTTTGCCATGGGCAGTCAGTGGCTACCGGAGGTGGCCGTGCTCGGTCATGATGGCTACAACGCCCGTTTGCTGCTGGAAGAGCCGGTTCGCATACTGCCCGTCGCCGTCCCGGAAATCGCCGCCGCGGCGCCGGATAGCTTGCGCATTGTGGCCTTTAACCTGGAAAACTATTTCAACGGCAACGGTCGCGGGCAGGGTTTTCCTACGCCTCGCGGAGCCGAAACCAGCGCGGAATTCAAACAACAGCGGGCGCAGGTGAAAGGGCTTATGGGCGCCTTGCAGCCCGGCTTGCTGGCGGTCATGGAACTGGAAAATGACGGCAACGAAAAGCACAGCGCGGCCAGCGACCTCCGCGCTGATCTGAACGCTGGCACCGGGGCCGACTGGGCCATAGCAGCACCGCGTAACGCAAAGCTGGGCAGCGACCAGATCGCCGTTGGTCTGTTTTACCGGACCGACCTGCTCAAGACCGTCGGTGCACCGCAGAGCCCGGATGCCGCCGCCTTTGATCTGTTGAATCGACTGCCGGTGGCGCAGCTATTCGAGCATCGGGCCAGCGGTGAGCGATTTCTGGTGGTGGTCAATCATTTTAAATCCAAAGGCTCCTGTCCCGACCAG